>DAHUXF010000363.1 GCA_027307295.1 Acidobacteriaceae bacterium | reverse complement strand
TCTTTTCGGGCCCGGAGAAAAGATTTCTGTAGCCAGTGAATCGGCCCGGTTGAACATCGGCTGGATGCTCCTGATTGGGATCTTCTTCTCGTTTTTATTTGCGCCCTCCACGGCGGGGTTTCGCCGTCGTTAAACAGCCGGCATTCGCTCCCTTCCAAGAGTTCTTGTTCCGCTCGTTAAAGCTGTCTCGCACGCGCAACAGCGCCTATGGGTTCGGCATCCTACAACCTTCAGGAATAGCAATTCGGGCCGTCAGTCCGATGGCAAAGAGGAGTCTTCGCATGGCTACAGCACCTCAGTTGCCCCCAACCCGGTCGCGCTGGGCGCGGGCCCCGTTCTATTTCAACTCCGGCGCTCATCTCCTGCGCATTGGACGGGAAAAAGCCAACAACCTGCAGGAATTACTGGAAGCAATCCGCACCTGTTCTGAAACGTCCATCTTCCAGCATACTTTTCAGACTTTGGAAGAACACCACTTCATTCGTGAAGGCTTTTCCAACGATTTTTCACACTGGGCATTTTCTTCCTGCAATGAAGTCGGTCTGGCGGAACGGCTCGCCGCCCTTGATGTGCGCGAATTCACTTCGATCGCGGCCTTACGTGAGCGGCTGGCGGGCATCATTGAAACCTATCTCGAGAAAAATCCGCGCGCGGCCACACGCCAGGCCATGGAGCCGTTTTATCTGATGGCCTCAGACCTGGTGGTGGTGCCCACGCCATATGTAGCGCGGAATCTTGAAGAATTTGCCGATGGCCTGCGCAAAGTCAGCATTCACGTCATTTATTACCACTTCATCGATGCGCGGCTGCGTCTTAAGCTCAACAACAATGATTTCTCGGTATGGCTGGAAAAGGAGCTTGATCTGGGACAGGCCGCCGACCGGCTCAACCAGATTGATATCTATACCTCCACGCTGGATGGCGTGCGTCGCAGCATTCTGAAAATCATTGAAGCCGAAATCAATCGTAATTAACAACAAATAGATGCGAAGGAATTCAGATCGCGGGAGAACTCACGCAATGGCAATGAAGGATAAAGACCTGGAGCGCAAAACGGCGGACAAAGAAAAACCAGATGTGGGCGAGTATAAGCAGAACCAGCCGGCAAAGACTGCTGTGGTGGAAGAAGCGCCCCCACGGCCTGTGCCATCAGTCCCGCCATCTGGCCCCGCTGAACGCCGCTTCCGGCAAACGGATTTGCCTGCTCACTTTATTGAAAGACGCAAGCATCCGCGCATCAACACAGAGCAGCCGCCCGCTCCAGCTCCGCCCTGTTTTGAGGATTACGCGCCTATCATCGGCAAGCCGGAACTGGACGAGATCCGCTTCCTGGCCCGGCATCTGCGCGGCAAAACCGTGAAGATGGTCAACTCCACAGCCGTAGGCGGTGGTGTAGCGGAAATCCTTAACCGGCTTATTCCGCTCATGAGTGAACTGGAAATTCCGACGCGCTGGGACGTTATCACGGGCGGCAATGACTTCTATGAAGTCACCAAAGGTTTCCATAACGCCCTGCATGGCGGCGAATTTAATCTAACCCGGCAGATCAAAGACATTTTTATGTCTTACAACGAGCAGAACCGCCAGCGGATGGAGTTCACTGAGGACCTCTTCGTCATCCATGATCCGCAGCCCGTTGGCCTGATTCGCTCAAAGTCTGAAAAGCGTGGACGCTGGATATGGCGCTGCCACATTGATCTTTCCAACCCGCACCAGGGCGTCTGGGATTTCCTGAAGCCGATGGTTGAGCAATATGATGCCGCCATTTTTTCCGCACCGGCGTTCACCCGCCAGCTTTCCATTCCGCAATATCTGTTTTATCCCTGCATCGATCCGCTTTCGGAAAAGAACAAAGAACTCAGTGATTCTCAGATCCAGCAAGTTTGCGATGACTTCGGCATTGACCGCTCCCGTCCCATCGTGACTCAGGTCTCGCGTTTTGACCGTCTGAAAGATCCGGTAGGAGTGATTGAGGCATATAAGCTGGTGAAGAAATATGTTGATTGCCAGCTTGTTCTGGCGGGCGGCGGCGCTACAGATGATCCTGAAGGCGCAGTTGTTTTGCAGGAAGTAATGGACGCAGCAGGCGATGATCCGGATGTGATTATTCTGAACCTTCCTCCGTGGTCCGCCCTGGAGATCAATGCCCTGCAGCGGGCCTCCAATGTGATCGTACAAAAATCACTGAAAGAAGGTTTTGGCCTGACCGTGACGGAAGGCCTGTGGAAACAGAAGCCGGTGGTGGCAGGGGCCGTCGGCGGCATTCCCACGCAGATCATCCACAAGCTGACTGGGGTGCTGGTACATTCCGTAGAGGGCTGCGCCTACCAGATTCGCTATCTGCTGACGCATCCTGAGTTCGCAGCCCAGCTCGGCAGGAATGGCCGTGAACACGCGAAGGAAAATTTCCTGATTACCGTGAACCTGAAGCGCTGGCTCCTGCTGTTCCAGATTCTTCTTGGCATGGCCAAGCCGAATACAACTGTATAAACACCCGTTGCGCTGAGGCCACGGCCCTTGTCCTTATTTGTCATGAAGGCGAGGGCTTTTCAGTTGGCCAATGGTGCAGACTATCGCGCGCTTGGGCCGCGGTTATCAAAGGCATGAAGTTCATTGCAGCTGGAAAATCCGTTATAGAGCCGGTAAAAGACAAAGCCGTGGAAAGCCAGCATGAGCCATGCCTGGATGAGAAGTACGGGCAGAGCATCAACAGCGTAGAGAGCCATGCCGGTAATGAAGGCCCATTTCTGCCCTTTGCGGGCGAAATATCCCAGACAGGCAAAGAATCCAACGGCCCATACATTCACAATCAGTGCCACCAGTTGTGCCTGGGTGCCAATCTGCATGGCGATTGCTGATGCCAGCTGCGTAATGCCCAGCCCACCAAGAAACATCCATTGGCTTCCACTCATGACAGCTATGGTATTGATCACCGATAGCCCGGCAATCAGAAAGAGCCAATTTGCGCCCTTGTGCAATGCAATCAGGGTATCGCCCTGGGCTGCTGCTGTTGCTGTGGGTAAAGGGTTCGGGGCTGGATTCAATCCCAGGCCTGGAGTGCTCATTGCTTTTTCTCCTTTAAGAAAGAGAAAAGCATTATGGAATGGAACCGGCTGTTTGACTATTGTTTATGTAGAAACGCACCTTACGATCGTCATCGGCTCGCATATCGCGAAAGTGCAGCAACGCCAGTTTCACGCCGCTATCTGTTCCGGCCACCACACTAAAACGTCCAGCTTTCGTGAAAAGTGCAGCAGCGGCCTGGAATCCGGCAGCTCAATTCCTGCTGCCTGCGCCATGGTGTTCATGCCAAAGTCCGCTTCTGCGTCCTGTAGCTGCCACGGCAAATGATGGATATAAGCGCGCAGCACTGTTCCCTGGTCCACGGTATACAGGCAGTAGCGCTCCGTCAGAAAGCTTTCCAGAGACGACTTTTCACGCACGCGTGGAGCACCTATAGGTGCGTACCTGGCAGCAAAGTTCGCGGGGCGCGGCATCTGCAACCGGCTGCTGGTGTACTCAAACGACTCGCCGGCGGAGCGAATCAGCATGGCCGCGTGAAAATACGGCAGCTTATAGATTGCCCGAGCGCCCAGGACTGCG
>DAHUXF010000362.1 GCA_027307295.1 Acidobacteriaceae bacterium | reverse complement strand
CCAGGATTCGCCTGCGCCGGAAGTCCACAAGAATTTTTCCTTCATTCAAACTGAACCGCTGCATAATGTCGGTCCTGACACTGGATTCAATTTCATGTACCAGCAACGAGAGGGGGGCAGTGAAATCGCATTCATTTCCGCGGAGATGGCAGGCACTGGCGAGGTTGTGACCGGAGCGCCATACACCGCTACAGCCATTACCGAAACCATACAGGTCCTGGCAGATGGCAACCGGATTGTGAACAAGAGTTCAGCGTTTGTGGCCCGCGATAGCCAGGGGCGTACTCGCCGCGAAGAAACCCTGGGGAAAATCGGCCCTCTTTCTGTCGATAGCCCAAAGCTGGTTTTTGTTAATGATCCTGTAGCGCATACAGAAGCGACCATGGAACCGGGAAAACAATCAGCCATGGTCTGGAAGATACAGGGCTCAAACGCGAACCCTGCTTCACAGACGATCATCACTACACGCAGGCTTGAAGGACCGGGAAAGATTGCTTTTTCTGAATCGATCCATGGCGGCCCCTGGATTGAGAGGAACCAGAAAAACGTAAAAACTGAGGATCTGGGTGCGCAAACGATGGAAGGCGTACTGGCTGAAGGCAAGCGCGAAACCATGACCATTGCAGCCGGCCAGATCGGCAACGAGCGGGACATCAATATTGTTTCAGAAAGCTGGTATTCTTCGGAGCTGCATGCTGTAGTTCTGAGAAAACGCTCTGACCCCAGATCGGGAGAGAGCGTGTACCGGCTCACTGACATTAAACGCGGAGAACCAGACGCCTCGCTGTTTCAGGTTCCCAACAACTATAAAACCAAAACCGAACCCGTTCTGGAGCTCAAACGCAGAATGGTTGTGCCAAAAGATCCAAAAGACTAGCTCTCTTTATTGTTGGGATTCATATTGGCCGGGCAGAAATGCCCGGCTTATCTTTTGTTGTCAGTTTTTGGCTCGGGATGAATGAGCACCTTGAACAGCTCGGGTGCAGCCAGTTTGAAGCGGATCTCCAATTCCGTTGAGACATCATGCACGCGGGAGAGCGGCAACTCATCTGACATGGTGCAGTGGCAGGACATGTAAACCTTGCCTCGCACGCGCTTGATCTCCACATCATGCATGTCCACGACTTCCGGAAACTCCCGCACTACCGGTTTCAGTTTCTGCTCCAGCACAGCATCACGCACCACCGTATTGCCGGATTCAATGGTGGAAGGCTCACTCTCAATGTGGGTAAGAATCGAAGAAATCTCGGGGACTTCATCGCGAATCTCGGACTCCAGCACCGTAACCACATCATGCGCGTCTTTCAGGCTCAGGTTTTCGTCGAGTTCCAGATGCTGTTCCACATGGAGCCGCCCGCTCAAGTCCTGCACGCTCACGTCATGCACGCTGAAGTTGTTCCGCGACGCCACGGCGCGAATGCGGTCAAAGATATTTTCGCGCCCCGTCTCGCGCGGCACGGAGTGTATGACAACATCCGCTTCGGGAAGAATGTTGCGCACGGAGCGTATGATTTGTGCCACCACCTGTTCAGAACGTTGAAAAGTCACGCTGCGCGCCAGACCAACCGTGAGATCGGCAAAATAACGGTTGCCGGCGCGGCGAATGCGCGCGCGCTCCACCTCAAGCACACCGTCCACGGCAAGCGCGGCGTCAATAATGCGGCCCCGGTATCCGGCAGGAGCGGCATCCAGCAGGGCGTCAATTGTCCTGCGCGCCAGGCGCGAACTCACGTACACAATCACCACTGAAACCAGCAACGCCGCCACAGGGTCAGACTTGGTCATCCAGGAGACATGCCAGTGTGTTCCGGCCCACACCATACCCAGCCCCAGAACTACAACTCCGCTGGAAACAATGTCCGTGCTGAAGTGCAAAGCATCAGCTTCCAGCGCCTGGCTGTCATATTTGTCGGCAATCTTCTTCAGATTACGGGAACGCCACCAGTCAATGGCCATGGAGAGGAACAGCACGCCAAAAGCGGGTATGGAAGGCTCAATATGCACGCTGTGATGCCCGGTCAGGCGTCGTACGGCCTCCCATACGATCCACACGCATGCAAGCAGCAGTAATCCGGTTTCAATAAAGGCAGAGAAATTCTCCACCTTGCCGTGTCCATACTGGTGTTCCGCATCCGCCGGCTTGTCGGATACGCGCACGGAAAGCAGGGTCACCAGCGCCGCGACAAGGTCCAGGCCGGAGTGCGCGGCCTCTGAGAGGATTCCCAGGCTGAGGGTGGAGATGCCAACAATGAGCTTGAGCATCGTAATGGCGATGGCGGCAAGCAAGGAGTGGAACGCGACCGCGCTCTTCTCCGATTGCATGCTTTCCAATACCGAATTCAGCTCAGAAGTTGACACTCTGTTATTGTCTCAATTTTTAGTTGTGGTACACCAGTAACCAATCATGTTGCACGTGTTTTAACAGAAATGCATTATGCTAGGATGTTTTCACTTTCCACCTCTCAACATTGAAAGGACCTTAACAGCTATGACGCGAACTCTGATTACTTGTCTTTTGGCCGCGGCCACAACGCTGGCGCATCCCCAGAGCAAGGATTCCAAAAAGCAGGGCGCGGCATCCACAAGTCCCACGGCAAGCCAGGGTCAGGCCGCGCAGACTACCACAGCTCCTCCGTCATTGTTGAAACGGGACGAAAAGGCCCCCGACATAGCGCCGGACCAGACGGTCATCACGGTACGGGGATTGTGTCCTGCGGATACAGCGGCAACAGGCAAACCTGCGGTTCCTTCAACCCAGGAATGCGTCACCAGGGTGACCAGGGAGCAGTTTGACAATCTGGTAAAGGCCTTTAATCCCAATAATCAGGCGGTGCCACCGGCAGCGAGGCGCAAATTGGCTGAAGCCTACGTTGAGATTCTTACATTCTCTGAAGCTGCCAAGTCCGCGGGCGTTGAAAATAATCCCATGTATGCCGAAGTGATGCGCGTCCTGCGGCTCAGGACATTAGCGGACATGTATCGCAACGAACTGGCGGAGCAGTTGCGCAATCCGCCGCAGCAGGAAATTGAAGCCTATTATCGGCAGAACCAGGCCAAGTTTGAGGGAGCAAAGTTAAGCCGCATCTATCTCCCCAAGAACCCCGATCCCAAGGCCACTCCGGAGCAGACGCAGGAGTATCCCAAAAAAGTTCAGCAAGTGGCGGATGATATTCAAGCGCGCGCCGCTAAAGGCGAAGACGCTGAAAAACTACAAAAAGATGCGTATACAGCGCTTGGGATCTCCGCCGCTCCTTCGAGCACAGGTGTGAGCAATGCCCGGCACGGAATGTTTCCACCCAAGATTGACCAGGAAATTTTTTCGCACAAGGCAGGCGAGGTCTTCCGGTCGGATGAGGGCACTGGAACTTTCATCTATCGCGTGGAAAGCCGCGAGCCGCTTCCGCTGGAGAGCGTGAAGGAGCAGATTGCGCAACAGATATTCCGCAGCAAGATGGAAGAAAAGACAAAAGAACTGACCGCGCCCGTACATGCGGACTTTGACGAAAAATATTTTGGTCCACCCGCGGCTGCCGCCACCCCCGCAATGCCGCCCAGACCGCCAAACCCTGCAAAATGAGCAATAAAGCTATGCTTCTTCGTCTATATCCTGGG
>DAHUXF010000361.1 GCA_027307295.1 Acidobacteriaceae bacterium | reverse complement strand
ATCGCTTCACTCCGCCACATTCAAAACAAAGGTCTTCTGCCTGCACACGGGCTTTTTGATAGTTAAAAACCACTCTGGCCCCGGCCTGCGCAAACATCTTTACAATGGCCGCGCCTATGCCGCGTGAACCGCCCGTAACCACCGCCACCCGGTCCTGCAATGACAAAACAACTCCCTGTTCCGGCATGGCAAGTACGATACGTAAACAAACCACTGTGGCGCAAGAGCCTGCACCAAACCAGCTTTTAAGCTGTTGAGCTTTTAAGTTCTTGACCCATCTTTATTCGGCGGAAGCCTGTCTGGGAAGTCCTGGTCCATGGAAATATGGGTTACAGATTGATTAGCGCGAAAGTTGACCTTCTCGCCACATCTCCGGCAGCGCGGGAACCGCTCACCAGCCACAGCAAATACATCGTGAGGCATGCGATGCTGGTGATGGCTCACTGTGTAAACTCCAGTGATTGCAACTACTTCGCCTGGCTTAAACCACCCACTCGGCATTTTGTCAGCATCCGGAGGGGAACCTTTACTATTTTATGAATGAACGTAAGCTGAATCAACGCTGGAAGATTTGGCACCTCAAACATCTGCGACTATTTTCTGTGCAACAAGCGCTGATCGGGGGCATCGCATCTTTTTACATCGGCGCTTTCCAATCTTCTGCGGCTCTTATGAAGCTCCCAAACAGGTGCTCAGAAAATTTATCGCGCTCAAAATCTCGCTCTGGATGCCATTGAACAGCCAGCACATAATGGCCGGGGGCCGTTCCTTCGATTGCCTCAACCACCCCATCCACAGGGCACCGCGCCGTAACACGCAAGCCATCTCCAATCACAGCAGCGGATTGATGATGACTGGAGTTCACCAGAATTTCGCTCTGTTTAGCATCTTCCCGTTCAGCATCTTCTTTGGATGTTTCGAGCAGCCTTGATCCTGACATTACCGTCACCGGGTGAACATATTCAACTTTCGCGCCCGGCGCATGATTCACAGCCGATTCAATATGTTGCACCAGCGTGCCACTGCGCCACACATTCAGGGATTGCAAGCCGTAGCAAATGCCAAAGAGCGGCTTTCGGAGATTGTAAGCGTCCTGGAGAAGCAGTTCATCTGCGGCTTCACGGAGGGCATCCGCCGGGGCCGTGAGTGGATGCTTTTGCGTATTGAATTTTTGCGGGTCAACATCCGCCTTGCTTCCCGGCAGTAAAACCGCCGAACAAGTGGTGACCTGCTTCGCAATGTCTTCCGGCGTACTGGAAAGAGAAATCACTACCGGCTCGCCTCCCGCTGCTCTAATGGCCTGCAAATAAGAAGGTAACGAGCGGTTGCTATATTCGTGATCGTAGGAGCACGGCTCCGGGATTGCTATACGCGGTTTCAAACTCGTCTTTATACCTTTCTGGGATTGCAATCGTGGCTCTTTCGCGTTTTTCAGGCCGGCATCATTCCACTATTGCAAGGTTGGTTCTTGATATTCTGGATTCTGCCCGCGCAAGTCCGGCGCCAAGCAATGAGCGTAATAGAGATCGCCGATAACATCCTGGGCCTTCTGCTTGAGCTTATCCATGTCCCGAACAGACATGCCTTGGGTGGAAATCGGCTGGCCAGCGATCAGATATAAGGCTCCGGATTTAATGTGCCAGGTATTCATCGGCAACATCTCGTAAGTGCCCACTATCGCCAGAGGAACAAGGTCCGCCTGCGCCCGAATGGCGGCATAAAATGCTCCGCCCATAAATGGCTGCAATTGACCATGGGGAGAGCGTCCGCCCTCAGGAAAAATCACCAGTGACATCCCAGCCTTCAAGGCGGCAACGGCCAGATTCAAGCTGCGCAGTGAGGCTTTAGCGTTATCGAGCACAACCGGAATCTGCCCTGACCGGCGCAGATGCCAGCCCATAAACGGATAGCTAAAGAGCTCTTTCTTCGCCAAGATGCGGAACTGAAACGGCAGATGCAGGTAGAGCACCGGTATATCCAGCGCCGAAAGGTGGTTCACTACATATACTTGAGGTTTACGTGTATCGATTTTATCCAGGCCAATGACCTTGACTCGTCCGCCGATAGTGGCCAGAATTATCCGCGACCACAAACGGGCAAACCAATGCTGGATCTCGCCCGAAGAGTCAAACAATGAGCACGCCAGAGACAAAGCGCCCAGGACAATCGTGTAAAACCAGATCAGCGGGTCCCAGATAAAATACGAGCGCAGGCGTGATATGAGCTGGCGTACGCCACGCAGCTCTTCCCGAAGATTTGCCTGCTCCTGAATGCTTTCGCCCACGTTTTAAATATCCTGCCCCGCCGGCTTATGCGCCAGAACGCCCAAGGCTTCCCCTGCAATGTAAATGGAACCCGTGACCACAATCACGCCCTTTGTTCCCGCCAGCAGACGAGCGCGTTCCAGAGCAGCGGAAACCGTAAGCTCTTCTATGATCTCCGTTTGTGTATGCTGCCCCAGTTGTACGATCTCGCTGGGCAAGGCCGCGCGCGGATTCTCCGCATGCGTGGCAATCACCCGTTCCGCCAGAGGAAAGAGGATGTCAGCGATCTCTGCAATCGCTTTATCACGCATTGCTCCAAATACCAGGATCAAAGGCCGATCCTCATAGCGTGCTGACAAGGCTGCGCGTAACGCCCATGCGCCAGCGGGATTATGCGCCACATCAATCACAATTTCCGGGTATCCATCTTCTGCCGGAAAAACCTGGAACCTGGCCGGCCACCGCGTTGCCCGAATACCGCGCTCTATCTGCTGCGGTGAAATATTGAATCCAAATTCATGGAGTTGCTCCGCAGCGGTAATCGCCAGGGCCAGATTGCGCAACTGATGGCGGCCTGTCAGAGGGAAATCAACCGTGATCTCCTGTCCCATCACATCCAGCGGAAAACTGTTGCCACCCGCAGGTGCGGAGATGGCGCGGTTGTCGACGGCAGCGCCAGGCGACATGGACGGCATATATTTCACTGCATTCACGGCACGTGAGCCGCGCTCCATGATCTCTTTTCCTAAAGTGTCATTCACCAGCGGATGTTGCGGAAGCAAGACCACAATGCCGTTTGGCCGCATGATTCCGGCCTTCTCGCGCGCGATCTCCGGCAGAGTGTTTCCCAGAAATTTCTGGTGGTCAAAATCTATGTCCGTTATGACTGAGAGGCAGGGATCTACAATATTCGTAGCATCAAGCCGGCCACCCATGCCTACTTCTAGCAGGGCGATTTCTACGCCTGCGCTGGCAAAATATTCAAACATCATGGCAGTCAACATCTCAAAAAAGCTTGGGTGCCACGGCAGTTCGCCATGCGCCACCAGATCATGTGCCGTTGCTTCAACGCGGTCATAGACCACGGCAAATTCAGCGTCGCTGATGGGCTCGCCATTGATCTGCATTCGCTCATTTACACGCAACAAATGAGGGGATGTATAGAGTCCGGTGCGATAACCAGCTGCCTGCATAATACTGGCCAGCGTAGCGGCAGTGGAGCCTTTGCCGTTGGTCCCGGCAATCAATACGCTTTGCAATTTACGCTGCGGATTGCCGAGTGCTGCGGCCAGCCGCCGCATATGGTCGAGATCAAACTTTCGATTGAAGGCAAGCTCGTGCCCAAGCAAC
>DAHUXF010000360.1 GCA_027307295.1 Acidobacteriaceae bacterium | reverse complement strand
ATGGCGACCCAGGTTCAAGACATGCATTTGTTTTGCCAGGAGAGCAGCTGCGTGCAACTGGACAGGGCACGCGGCAGCGAGGGTAGCTTTTAAAGAAACTTAACTGAAGCGTCAGGCAATCTTGTCCCAGGCCTGCCAGAAGGTTTTCATCTCCTCCGGCTTGCCCAGTGAGATTCTGGCGAATGTGTCCATGGGCGGGAACGGACGGCCAATCTTGACATTGCTTTTCGCGAAATGGTCGATCACCGTGCGGACCGGAAGATGCGTATTGAACATGACAAAGTTAGTTGATGAAGGAATGACTTCAAGTTTGCGGGCAGCCGCCTGGCGCATAAACTCATCGCGATCAGCGGCATTACGCTGCACAGCCTGTTGGTGCTCATCCTCATGGTCCAGTGAGAGAATTCCCGCGCGTAGCGCCAGAACATTCGTGCTGTCTTCAAGCTTTTGCGCGGCCATCAGCCGGGCGTTCTTGGCGGATGTTACCGAGTAACCCAGCCTGAGGCCGGCAATGCCATAGATCTTGGAGAAAGTGCGCGCGACGATGACGCGGTCCTGATCTATCGGTGTTTGCAGGAAAGAAATGTAGTCGGCAGAGCCAGCAACAAAGTCGTGGTAAGCCTCGTCCATCAGCACGTATGTATTGGGCGGAAGCGCGCGGATGAAATCTTCCAGGCTGCGGCGCGGCGTCAGGCTCGCCGTAGGATTGTTCGGGTTGCATATATAAATCAGGCCGCCAACTTTTCCAACGGCAGCCGACATTTGCTCCAGTTGATGAGCGTAGGCAGATGTGAGCGGGACTTTGACGACTTCAGCCTTCGCGGCCTTCCCGTAAAAATCAATCGCCTCAAATGTTGGCGAGGCCATCACCACTTTCTTTCCTGGTCCAGCAAAAGCGCACGCGGCAATCTTCAGGATTTCCGTGGAGCCGCAGCCCAGCGTCACCTGTTCCGGCTTGACCTTATGTAGGGCCGCCACGTGTTCCGTCAGATGGTCAAAGCCGCGATCAGGATAGCGGTTGGCATCTTGAAAAGGATTGTTGAGCGCAAGCACGCTGGGAAAAGGCCCGTAGGCGTTTTCATTGCTGTTCAGCAGGATGGGGCCGCCTTGATGCGTGGTCCGCTGCGGCTCAGCCCAACTTATTAACTCTGTAGGAAAACTTGCGGTAGCAGCTATAGCTGCTCCCATGCCAGCGGTCTTAAAAAAGGATCGGCGGGAAAGCATGGCAGGGATTGTACTCCGCGAAGCAAGGTTTTATCTACGGATATTGGCGGGTGTCCGGGTTTTAGAAGTTTGTTTGGAGAAAACATAAAGGACACAGCCGGAGACCGAAAGCAGATACCTTTCGCAAACCGGTTGTGTCCCGGATGTTCCATGCCTGTCAGCTTAGGCGGCTTTTTCGTTCGCGCGTTTGGCTGTTGCCACCAGAGCGGTGAAGCCGGCGGCATCATTGGTTGCGATGTCGGCCAGGATCTTGCGGTCCAGCTCCACGCCTGCCTTCTTCAGTCCACTGATGAACTGATTATAGCTAATGCCCTGGGCGCGGGCAGCGGCGCCGATGCGCACAATCCAGATGGAGCGGTACTGGCGCTTCTTCTGCTTGCGGCCGGAATAGGCAAACTTGAGTCCGCGCTCCACTGACTCTTTGGCGGCGCGATAAAGTTTTGATTTTGTAAGGAAATATCCGCTGGCGCGCTCCAGTATCTTTTTGCGGCGCTGGCGGCGCTTAGTACCACGTTTTACGCGAGGCATGAGTTGCTCCCTTTTTTGCTGCCGGGGTTCCGGCGGTTATCGCGGCTGGAGGGAAGGTTTGGGTCCCTCTTCACGCGCGAGGAGTGGAAACGATACTGCCGTTCACTCTCTATTTTTCAGGTCCGGCCTCAGCGCTGCCGAAGCAGGCGGGCCAAACTCCGTCCCGAATTCTAGTACGGGATCATTCTACGGACTTTGGGCGCGTCGGCGGCACTTACCAATGTGTCGGTATCGAGCTGGCGTTTGCGCTTGGTGTCCTTGGAGGTCAGTATATGGCGCTTGAACGCTTTACCGCGCTTGATCTTGCCGGTTGCGGTCTTTTTAAAGCGTTTGGCTGCGCCTTTGTGTGTTTTCAGTTTAGGCATATCTCAATCTCGCCGCTGTTACAAGCGGTTTCAAAGTAATTAGCAATAGCACGTAGCAAAACAGAAACTCAATTCAGGCGGCACGCCAGATAAGCCAGACTGAAGCGCTTGCAGGCGCACTCAGAACAAAACGGCTTGCACTGGGTTTAAGCCTGGGTTATGAGCCGGTCTGGGTTTGCCCGCCCGCCGCGTGATGCTGCGGAGGCTTTTCCGGCTTTTTGGGGGCGCTGCCTGGCGCCTGACGCGGCGGGGCCAGGATCACGTGCACGGTATTGCCTTCCATGCGCGGCCTGAATTCCACAATGCCCTTGTCGCCTACCTCATTGATCAGCCGTTCCAGCACCTTGCGCCCAAGATTCTGGTGCGCCATTTCGCGTCCCCGGAAGCGCAGGCTGGCTTTCACTTTATCGCCTTCACCCAGGAAACGCAGAACATGGTTTCTCTTGGTAACGTAGTCGTGCTCGTCCACGTTTACGCTGAACTTTACCTCTTTCAGGACGATCTGCTTCTGGTTCTTTTTCGCTGCCCGTTCTTTCTTTTCCTGCTCGTAAAGGAACTTGCCGTAGTCCATGATGCGGCACACAGGTGGAACCGCAGTGGCGGAGATCTCTACCAGGTCAAGACTTTGCTCACGGGCCTTTCTTGTCGCATCCTGCGGTGTCATGATGCCGAGCTGCTCACCGTCCGGGCCGATCACGCGTATTTCGCGTGCGCGGATGCGCTCATTCATTTTAATAAAGCGTTTATCTATGCGATCCTCCAGAAATGCAGCCGCAGTGCGGCAATAGCTCTGCGATTATAGCATGCACTCCTCTGAGATTGAGACGCTGTGCAGCGCCATGGCATTGTTGCAGTTCCGGAATAGTACGCATGCCGATGTGCTCTGATTTTTCTCTTGCCAGTCAGTCCCCCCGTCAGCCCGCGCGAACGATGGTTTTTTCCCTGGCCACCGCCACCAGGCCTTCATGGCTGATTTCCGTTATTTCAACCGATAGAATTTCATTGGCTTCATGCCGCCCTGCCAGTCTCACTTTTAAATAATTGTCGCTCAGGGCTTCCGTCCAGTCGCCATTGCTGGCATGCAAGGTAATCACTTCCAGTTGCTCGCCCAAAAATGTTTTGCGGAATGCCAGGTTCTTCTCCGCTGCCAGTTCCCGGAGAACACGATTGCGTTCCCGCGCCACATGGACCGGCACCTGGTCTGGCATGGCCGCCGAAGGCGTTCCCGGACGTGATGAGTAAGTGAAGACATGCAGGTATGTGAAGGGCAGGTCTTCGATCATGCGGCGGGTGGCTTCGAATTCGGCGTCGGTTTCGCCGGGGAAGCCGACCATTACGTCTGCGCCGATAGCCGCGTCCGGCATGGCTGCGCGGATCTTCTCGATCTTCTCGCGGTAGTGCCAGGGACGATACTTGCGGTGCATGCGCCGCAGGACTGCGTCGCTGCCCGATTGCATTGGAACATGCGCGTGCTTGGCGATGCGCGGCGAACTCGCGAC
>DAHUXF010000035.1:3274-13514 GCA_027307295.1 Acidobacteriaceae bacterium | reverse complement strand
GCCGGTGAATTACTGCCGGCCTGGTCCATGGGCGGCGTGTATTGGCTGCCAGCTGAAGTTGGCGCGACCTGCAGGTTGTTCACTACAGTCTTCACGCCTTCCACCTGTGCGGCGTCACTGGCAGCGGCGTTGCGCGCCGCATCACTGCCAACTGTTCCTGTGAGCGTTACTACGCCGCCGTTAGCATTGATGTTCAGCTGCTTGTCAGGGACATTGCTGTCCCCGTTGATCTTACTTTGGACATCTGAGGCAACTTGCGCATCCGGACGCGATCCCACGCGTGAGCATCCGGCTGCCAACATCGCCAGAGAAACAAGGACCACCCCAATATTGCGCTTCATAAGCATTTCACTCCTCTAAGATTTGGTGGCGTTTGCCAGGTTTAGATGCAGAGCTGCGGCATTGGACTGCATACAAAAGTAAAAATTTATAAATCAATAACTTACATGCAGCTAAATTAGCGGTGCAAACACTACCGCTCTCTGTGATTTTGCACTACAAGCATTGTAACCCCATGAAGCTGTCGTAGTTGCTGGATTTGGAATGGGGAGCGCCGGGATCGGAAGATCGCACGACATCGCCGTCATCGGTTTTCCTGATCACCAGATGACATGCGCTGTCGGCAATCACGGCGAGATTTTAAAACCAACTCGTGTTTTTCGCGTTGATTCGCGGCTACATCTCTGCTCGGATTTTTCGCCCACAGCCGGCAAATCCCTGTGGAGTCACGCCTAAAATCCTGCCCATAGGCCCAATGTCACAGGTTGATCCTTCCTGCAACATGCGCAACTGGTCCACGGTTACCGGAGGGTTCCGCAACAGGGCCTGGGCAATCCTGGCTGCGGGAAACATCAGCGCCATGGGACTGTGGACCGCTGGTTTGGTCACTCCGGCGCAGCGGGCGATTTCCGCCAGCACCTGGTCCAGTGACAGCTCGTCTGCACCGCCCAGAGCGATGGTCTGATTGGTGGCCGCTTGCGTGGTCAATGCGCGGACGAAACATGTGGTCACGTCACCAATAAAAATTGGCCGGAACTTTGGCTTGCCGTCGCCGGGCACAGGCCGGAAGAGCGGGGCCGCGCGCATGGTCTCCATCATCTGCGTTACAAATCCGTCGCCTTCGCCAAAGATGAGCGAGGGCCGCAGGATGCAATATGGAATGCCGCTCTTGCGCACCTCTTCCTCACCCTTCCATTTGGTGGTCTGGTAAGCCGCGACGCCGCTTTCGCGCACACCCAAGGCTGACATCTGTACCAATCGCCTGATTCCTGCGCGCTTCGCCGCTTGCACCACATTGCGGGTGCCCAGATGATGCACTCGCTCAAACGTGTTACTGCCTTTTTCCACGATGATCCCGACTAGATGGATGACGGCATCACAACCTTTCATCCCTTCATCAAGTCCCGCGCCTTCCACCACATCGCCGGCAATCAATTCCACGCTATTCCGCGCCAGCGCCTTGGCTTTCTCCGGCTCACGGACGAGAGCGCGCACGCTATGGCCCTCCGCTAGCAACCGTTGCAGCATGTTGCGTCCCACGAAACCTGTGGTCCCGGTGAGAAAAACTTTCATGGAGAGATTCTAAATCTGTTGCAAGAGAAAGAGGCGGTTCGAGATTTCGGCAAAATTATGATAAAAATTCCGTTCCCATACTATGGCTTTGCGAGTGGCGCGTGGTGTTTACAACCCGGAAAAAGACCGCTTTCACTATTATGTGGCGTTCAAACCTTCGCTGGATCCCACGGATGAAGAAGAAGACCGCGGCGTGGAGCGCTCTTATCCGATTGATGTGGCCCTCTCCGTTACGGAAACAGGTGAGTTGGCCGACCTGGCGTTCAGTCTTCCGGAGAAAGTACGCACCGTCAGATCTTTGGAATACGTTACGCGCACGCAGTCAGCCAGCGTGGTTGAAGAACGGGTCTTTGTCACGGTCCCGGGACGCAACGGAGATTCCGTCCTGGCCGGCAAAGGTAGCCTGGAACTGGACGCGACCGGCTGAGTGATTGGATTGGAAATTAATTAGGCGCGCCAGTTTCACGCTCATCACTGATCCTTCTCCATGCCACCACTGGTCTAAGGTAATGCCGGGAATTCTTGCCTTAGTACTGCGTAATACTGTTCTCCTGGGAGCGCTTATCTGCCTCTGAAGGAATGGCTTACTCAAGGAAATACCCTTAGAAATCCAGCTACTCTGCTTTATCCCTTGGGTAAGGTGAAGATGCTTCTTAAGACACCTTACTGATTCTTCTCTCTCGAAAGCTGCGGCATAGTCGTCCGCATGAACCGATCACAGATCACCCTCATTGCAGGAAAATTCTCGATCATGTTGGCGCTGTTGACCGGCGTCTATGCGTTCGCCCAGGTCCCACGTTCCAATCACGTATACATTGTGGCGGAAGAAAACCGCAGCTATGAGCACATTGTCGGCAGTTCGGCCATGCCTTATCTGAACAGCCTTCTGGCCAAGGGCTCTCTGGCAACGCAGTTTTACGCCAATCAGCATGGCTCACTGGAAAACTACTTCTGGGTCACTGCAGGCCAGTTCCTCACGGACAACAACAGCACCACAGCTGTATTCAATGTCGACAATATCGAGCGCCACGTGCTGACCAACGGCAAGACGTTCAAGTCTTACGCACAATCTCTGCCTTATCCGGGATACATGGGCCTGTTCTTTAATGCTTACATGAAGCGGCACGCTCCCTTGTCCTACTTTTCTGACATGGTGGATAGCAGCCTGATCAAGAACCACGTCTCCACCACGGAACTGGCCAAAGATATTGCCGACCAGACGCTGCCCAACTTTGCTTTCATCACGCCGGACGGCGACCATGACATGCACAATTGCGGCGCCAACCTGGGCGCTTGTCTCTGGACCGCTGATCAATGGCTTAAGGACAACATCGGGCCGCTGCTGGCCAGCCCGCCTTTTCAGCCGGGCGGAGACGGAATCCTCATTCTCTGGGCGGATGAGGCGGACCTCTCCGGGGACAATCGCTGTAGCGCAACAATTCTGAGCGGCTGCGGCGGGCACATCGTTGTGGCGATGATCGGCCCGCAGGTAAAAGCCGGATACAAATCCATCACGACCTATCATCACCAGAGCGTGCTGCGCACCATGCTGGAAGCCCTGGGCACAACGTGGAACTTCCCTGCCGCCGCCAATACAGCTCCGGACATGCGTGAATTTTTTGTGGGCAACGGCTCTCCCGGGATAGTTCCTACCGGTGTCATTAAGGTGCTGGCTCCCACCTCTACCACCGTAACGGGCCCCAGCGTCCGCGCGGTGGCCGACGCGACGGCGGCGAATCCTATTACCGCTATGCGCATCTACGTGAATTTCGTGAGCGTGATAACGGTCAACTCAAACCATCTTGATACAACACTGAGCCTGGCAAAGGGCACGTATTCCGTTATTTTCCAGGCATGGGACAGCAAGGGCAACGTTTACAAAAATCCCATGACCCTTACGGTACAGTAAGCAGCCGCCATTTAAATCAGCAAGACACGCCCCGCAGGCCAGCGCACAAGGAATTCCAGAGACACTCCTTGTATCTGGCCTGTTTGCTTTTGTCTCTCACTCCGTCTCAGATTCAAAGTAAAATCAGCAGCAATGGCGATCTCTGGGCTTTCTGGCTTTGTCCTTGCCGGCGGCAAGAGCACGCGCATGGGACAGGACAAAGCAACCGTGCTCTTCCATGGACGCACTCTGCTCGAACATGCGCTGGCCACCCTGCGCTCGATTTGCAGTAATGTTGCCATTCTGGGGAAGCGCGACTTGTACGGCTCACTGGGCCTGGTCTATGAAGATATTTTTGCCGGCTGCGGTCCCCTTGCGGGGATCCACGCAGCGCTATTCAACACACAGAGCCGGCACAACATCATCATTGCAGTTGACACGCCATTTCTTAAGCCCGAGTTCCTTGCGTATCTGGGCGAGCGCGCCCGCAGTGCGGACGCAATCGTCACCACGCCGGAAATTAACGATTACACGCAACCTCTCTGCACCGTCTATGCAAAAGATTTTCTGCCCATCTCCGAAAATGCCCTGAAGGCCGGCCAGTACAAGATTGTTCCTCTCTTCCCCCCCGACCGGACCCTTGTGGTTCGGGAAGCTGAGTTGCGCGGGTTTGCCTTCGCGGCAGAGATGTTTGAGAATCTAAATACACCGGAAGACCTGGGGCGGGCGCAACGCAATACTTCCGGACGGAATACATGAGCGAACATCCTAATCACCAAGACGCAGAGCGGCACCAGCCGTATATCGAATTTCAGCATGTCTCCAAGTCCTTTGGAGACCACAAGGTGCTGGACGATGTCAGCTTTCAGGTCTATCCAGGAGAAACCCTCTGCATCCTGGGGCGCAGCGGCGTAGGGAAATCAGTTTCTCTGCACCATATCATGGGATTTCTGAAGCCGGATTCGGGCCGGGTCATGGTGGCATTCCAGGACATTACCGATTATGGCGAACTGGAACTGGAGCAGATCCGCAAGAAAGTGACCATGGTCTTCCAGAATGGCGCGCTGTTTGATTCGCTGACAGTGGGTGAAAACGTTGCGTTTCCCCTGCGCGAGCGCCGCGACCTGGATGAAGAACAGATTTTTCAGATTGTGGATGGGCTGCTGGACATGGTGGGCGTGAAACCCATGCGTGACTTGCTGCCTTCTGATCTTTCCACCGGCATGAAGCGCAGCGTGGCCATTGCCCGCGCGCTTTCAGCGCAACCGGAATGTATTCTTTATGACGAACCGACCACCATGGTCGATCCGCTGATGGCGCAGCTTCTGGGCGACCTGATCCAGAAGCTCAAGCAGCAGCTCAAGCTCACCAGCATTGTGGTAACGCATGACATGCGGCTGGCCAAGAAACTGGCAGACCGCATTGTTTTTCTGCATGAGGCAAAAGCCATCTTTGTGGGGTCGGTCCATGAGATGGAGCGCGCCCATGAAGACGTGGTGCAGGAATTCCTGAAGCTGGATGAACTGATTGTTCCGGGGCGGGATGATGGATATTCCGCTTATACGTAAGATTGGAATTACGTCTTTCCGCCTGAGCGTCTTCTCTCCAGCACCGCCAATAGACTGTTGCGCGCCTGCTGGCCCAAACCTCCATTGCGCAGAACATCTTTGATCAGGTTTACCGGCAGCTCTGCCGCCAGTTGAATCAGGCGGGCCGGAGGCGTGTGCCGGTTGCCCAGCAGCGCGGCCTTCACATCATTACGGAAAGACCATTTCTGGTGCCGGGAGACTGCGGGAGCCAGCCGGTCAGTGCCGCTTCCGGCTTTGAGCGCTTTCGCTATCCACATCTCCGTCATTTGTGGATTGGCAAGAGCTGCCTGCATGACGCGCTCTTCTTTATCCAGCAATAGCGACGCAGCAACACGCCCTGAGCTGCGCCGGGCCAGAGTAAACCGCTCGCCCGACGAAATATTAGCGATGCGGCTTATCAGCGCGTCTTCAGCGGCGCGCCTTACGTCCGGCGGCACGGCGGGCAGCAACGCCACCTGCATCAGTTCAAACGTATGGATATGCCGGATGGATGGAACGGATACATGCCGTGGCGTCTGCGGGTGCATTACGATGGCAAGCTGCACTTTCCGCTGCCGGGCAACCGGGCTATTCTTGCCCAGGGCTTCCAGCACTTCACGCGAGAGATCACGCCGGTTCAGGAGGGCCAGCGCCAGGTCTTCACTGAGCCGCGCATCAGCGGCCACTGCCGCAAGGATTTCCTGCGAAACATCATGAATGAGCGTTCCCAGGTCCGCATCCGCAGGCAAAACAATTTTTTTTAAAGAAGCTGAGCGCACACGCGGCGGCGGAGGTTGTTCCGGCGACTCCTGCGCCCCTTCATGATCGTCAGCGGAGATTTCAGTCATCGGCGGACGCCTCTTTGCGCAGCAATCTCCAGTGCTCCCAATACAGGATGCACATAGGCAAAACTCACTGCGGCCTGCGGCTGCAAGATCTTCATTTCATCTTTGAAGGCCTGGCGCACAAGGGCCGATCCCTGAAGAACGCCGCCGGAGAGCGCCACGGGAACAATACCTTCTTCCGGCCAAAGCCTGCGGATGACTGCGCTGGCCAGGCTGGCCAGGGCCTTTCCGGCGCGCTCTGCAATGGCGCGCGCAACGGCATCGCCTTGTTCAGCCGCTTTCACTACCGGTCCCGCCAGCTCCGGGAAACGTGGTTCCGAAGAGTTGGCCAGCCGGACCACATCTTCTGGAGCGACATTCCAGGCCCCAGCAATGGTAGTCAGCAGGCCATTGTTCTTTCCAAAATCAAAAGCATGCAGCGCTTCCACCACCGCTTCACGGCCCACCCAGAAAGCGGAGCCTTCGTCAGAAACATTGGGGCCCCATCCGCCGGCGCGCGCTGTCTCTCCTTTTTGATTGCGCCCAAAGGCGATGGAGCCTGTGCCGGAAATCACCAGCACGCCGTGCGATGTGCCGAAAGCGGCGCGATGGGCAATCACGTGATCGCCGGCCACATAGATGGTGGCGTCCGGCGTGAGTTCGCGTATGGTCTGCTGGGCCCAATGAACGGCTTCCGCCAGGGATGCCCCGGCCATTCCAATGCAGACATGCTGAACGTCCGCGATCCTCACGCGCGCAACTTCACATGCCTGGCGAATGACCGCCTGTAAATTTTCTTTGGCTTTTTCGCGGCCCACGCGGGCCAGTTTGCAGCTTGCTCCTGTGGCCTGCCCCAGCAGCTCCGCGCCGTTGCTCACGGCGCAGTCGGTCTTGGTTCCTCCGGCATCGATACCAAGGTACAGTGGCATGGCTGGACTTTAAATCATCTTCCCACAACTTTTGCTTTTGCTTTGCAGCTTTTTTCCCCAATAATGGCAGAGCGGCCAGAATCCCATCCAACGCATGCGACTGCAAATTGTAGACCTCATTATTATCGCTGTATATCTGCTCAGCATCACGCTCTTTGGGCTCAGGTTCAGAAAGGCCCAAAGGTCACTGCGCGATTATTTTCTGGCCGACCGCAACATACCCTGGTGGGCCATTGCCCTTTCCATTGTCGGCGCTGAAACCAGCACTCTTACCGTGATTGGAACGCCGGGGATTGCTTATGCCGGTAATTTCGGCTTCCTGCAGGTCGTCTTCGGTTATCTGCTGGGGCGGATTGTGGTCAGCCTGATTTTCATCCCCCAATATTTTCGCGGCGAACTGTTCACAGCCTATCAGCTGATTGACCGCCGCTTCGGAAAAAACCTGCATCGCATCACTGCCGGCGTATTTCTGGCCACGCGGGCCGCAGCGGAAGGAGTCCGCGTGTGGGCCGTGGCCATTGTTATCCACATTGCCCTGGGCACCGGCGATGTAGCTTCCGTGGCCATTGTGCTGCTGCTCACGCTAATTTACACCTTTGAAGGCGGCATGGCTGCGGTGATCTGGACGGACGTGGTACAGCTCGCCATTTATATCGGCGGAACTGTCATTGGCTTTATTACGCTGCTCCATCTGGTGCCCGGTGGATGGCCTGCGATCCATGCCGTAGCCGCAGCCGCAGGCAAGTTGCAGGTATTCGACTTTTCCTTCACTTTTCATAAGACCTTTACCTTCTGGGCCGGCCTGATTGGCGGGATGTTTCTCAACACGGCGACGCATGGCACGGACCAGCTCATGGTGCAGCGACTGCTCGTGGCCCGCAACCAGCGCGACTCCCAGATTGCTTTGCTGGTGAGTGGCGTGGTGATTCTGGCCCAGTTCGCGCTGTTTCTGCTGGTGGGCGCGGGACTTTGGGTGTTTTACCGCAGTCCCGCCGTCACAGAACGCTTCGCTTCCAATGACAATGTGTTTCCAACGTTCATTGTCAGCCACATGCCGCATGGAATTTCTGGCCTGCTGATTGCCGCGATTCTGGCCGCGGCCATGTCTAACCTGAGCGCCGCGCTTAATTCACTTTCTTCCACCACCATGATTGATTTTTATCTGCGCCGGAAACCGGAAACATCTGACCGCAAGCGGCTGGCGCTTTCCCGCGGGGCCACCGTGGTGTGGGGCGTGGTGCTGTTTGTGCTGGCGCTGGCGTTGCGCTATGGCGGCAACGTGCTGGAAAAAGGCCTCTCCATTGCATCGCTGGCTTACGGCGGGCTGCTGGGAGTGTTTTTACTTGGGCTGATCACGCGCCGGGCCACACAGAAGGGCGCTATTGCTGGTATGCTCTGCGGACTGGCCCTCAACATTTATATCTGGGGCTGGACGAACATCGCATGGACCTGGTTTGTAACCTTCGGTTCCATCGCCACGTTTGTTGTGGGCTATCTGGCAAGTCTTCTGGAGGCGGAAAAGAATGCAGACAGCGCCCAAACCAGCGCCTGAGCTACTGCGCGAACTAAATGTATGGCACGCGGTTGCCCTTGTGGCCGGCACCATCATCGGCAGCGGCATTTTTCGCGTGCCGGGCGAAATGATGAAAGATGTTGGCTCCGCAGGCGTAGTCTATCTGGTGTGGATCGTAGGCGGATTGCTTTCCTTTGCCGGAGCGCTCACCTACGCAGAGCTGGGCGCAATCAAGCCCTGGGCCGGCGGCGAATACGTTTACATTCGCGATGCCTACGGGCCGTTGCCGGGATTTCTTTATGCCTGGACATGGTTCCTGATCGCCAAGCCTGCCTCAATCGCCACAGTAACAACGGGAATCGTAGACGTGCTGGGGACTTTTCCACGCTTGAGTTTTCTTGGCAGCCACATTTTTTTCCTGCATCTCACCAGCACCAAGGCTTTTGAAGTTACCAATGGCACGTTCGTTGCAATCACCGCAACCATTTTGATTTCCGCGTTGAACTACGTTGGCGTGCGTAAGGCCGGCGGCTTTCAACTTGTATTTACAACGTTGAAGGTCGCCATGATCGTAGCCATCATCTTGATTGGTTTTACGGCTGCATCCGGAAGCTGGGGTAATTTCCATACTACCTTCGGGGGCGCTAAAGGCGGCCTGGCTGGATTCATGTTGGCCCTTACTGCCGCATTATGGGCGTATGACGGCTGGAATGATCTCAACATGGTGAGCGGCGAGATCAGCAATCCGGGGCGCAACATCCCTATCGCACTCATCGCGGGTGTCGCCCTGGTGGCAGCGCTTTATATGGGCATCAACGCCGCAGTGCAATACGTGATGCCCGCCAGCGCCATTGCCGGGGCCAAAGTGCCGGCATCACTGGCTACGCAGATGGCCATCGGCTCATTGGGCGCAGCGCTGGTTTCGGCTGGCATGGCATTCTCTATGTTCGTCACGCTCAATGGCACCATCATGAGTGGCGGACGAGTGCCGTTTGCTGTGGCCCGCGACGGTTATTTCTTCAAAAAGCTGGGCGATGTGCATCCGCGGTTTCACACACCGGCGCTGGCTATTGTGGTGCAGGCGGTCATGGCGATTTTGTTGCTACTCGTTGGCGGCGCGTTCAAAGACCTGTTTTCGCTGGCCATCTTTGCCGAGTGGCTTTTCTATATGATCGCGGCCAGCACCATCTTTGTGTTCCGCGTGCGCGAGCCGAATACGCCCCGCCCTTATCGCACATGGGGATATCCTGTGGTACCGGCGCTGTTCATTGTTGCAGCAGCCATACTGCTTTACTACACCTTCACGGAAAATCTTATAAATTCATTTGCCGGAACCATGGTGATCTTGGCGGGAGTGCCCGTGTACTGGTATTTTGCGAAACAGAAGCGGCAAACTTAAGGCTAGCTATTCTTCAGGATGAGGACTGGTTGGTAAACTGTATAGCTCTGGGGTGCAGCAAGCAATACCGCCGTATGCCGCTTGATTTTTCGAATCAAGGTTCAAAGGCCGTTTGGACTATAATCCCCCTGTGGCCAAGCACATTATTCACATTTCGGAACTGGAAGCCGAGAGCAACTTTGCTGCACTCCTGGCCCGCGTACGGGCCGGCATAGAGATAGTGATAGAGCACGATGAGCAACCTGTAGCCGTGGTGCACGCCCCAACACCGCTTCGGCGCAGCATCTCAGAGTGCATTGCTTTGCTGCCAGAGGACTCCAGCGCTACCATAGACGCCGACTTTGCCAAAGATGTTGAGGCCGCTATCGAGAGTCATCGTGAACCGCTCGACTCCTCCGCATGGGAGTAATTCTTGATTCCAGCATCCTGGTAACAGCCGAGCGCGAGGGCAGCAATGCGCGGGAGATGTTGGCTGCTGTTTCGTCTCAGCTTGGTAATACGGAAATTGCCCTTTCGGTCATTACGTTGCTCGAATTGGCCCATGGAG
>DAHUXF010000035.1:0-3264 GCA_027307295.1 Acidobacteriaceae bacterium | reverse complement strand
CACGCGCTGATACGCCGGAAAGAAAAGCCAAACGAAAGCAGTTCATTGAGGAATTATTGCTTGCGTTGCCGGTCCATCCTGTTACGGCAACGATCGCTCTCCGCACCGGCCAGATCGACGGAGAAAATCAGGCCAGAGGAATGAGACTTCCGCTCTCCGATCTGTTGATCGGAGTGACCGCTTTGGAACTCGGCTACAATGTGGCCACACGCAATGTCCGCCATTTCCGCATGGTTCCCGGTCTTTCTGTGATGCAGCTCTGAACTCGAGCTTTTCCAGGTAAGCTGAAGCGCCGTTTCAACGACAACGTGCGGTGGAAGAAATTACGCCCGGCTGAATTCCAGCACCTTCTCTGACGGCCCTGGCTTTGGCGGCACAAGACGCTCATAGATTTTCACGTACTCACGCGCTGACGCTTTCCAGGAAAAATCTTTCTTCATCCCGTTCTGCATCAGCTTGCGCCAGCCCGCCGGGTCCTTGTAGGCCCGCAGGGCCTCATGGATACAGTTGAGCAGGGACACGCCGGAATAGGCATTGAACTTGAAGCCGGTGCCTTTACGGCTTCGAGGGTCCCAATTGTCAATGGTGTCATCCAGGCCGCCGGTCGCGAACCAGCGGCACTGTTCCGTATTTCAAGCTATACATCTGGTTCAGGCCGCTGGGTTCGTACCGTGAAGGCATCAGGAACATGTCGGCTCCCGCCTCAATTTTGTGCGCCAGTGCATTGTCATATGCCACCTTCACAGCAAATCTTTCCGGATGCTGGCGGTGCAACCGGAGCAGCAGCTCCTGATATTCTTTTTCCCCGCTGCCCAGGGCAGTGACAATCAGCGGCATGCGGGCCAGATCACTGGCAATCTCCCCGATAAGGTCAAACCCCTTCTGCGCCACAAAGCGCGACACAATGCCAATCACCGGCAGGTCAATGGAAACTTTTTCCAGGCCAAACTGGCGCAACAGGTCGTATTTGCACTCCTTCTTGCCGTCCAGATTTTCCTGCGTGTACTGGCGGACAATAAATTTGTCGCGCGCCGGACTCCACTCTTCATAATCCACCCCGTTGATGATGCCGCTCAGCGAACCCGCGCGAGAGCGCAGAACGCCTTCCAGTCCAAAACCATATTCGCTGTTCTGTATCTCTTGCGCGTATTTACGGCTCACGGTGGTCAGGTGATCGGAAAACACCAGCGCGGCTTTCAGGAAGTTGACCTTGCCCCAGAATTCCATCTTGTTAATAGTGAACAGGTCCCACGGCAGCATGAGTAACGGCAGCGTGTCCGGGGGAAAGACTCCCTGATAGCCGATGTTGTGGATGGTAAAGACGGTATGGGTGTTGCGAAAGACCGGATCGTCTGCGTAACTGGTGCGCAACAAAACCGGCACCAGGGCCGATTGCCAGTCATGGCAGTGGAAAATATCCGGAACGCCCAGCACCTTGGACGACTCCAGCACGGCGCGGCAATAGAGCGCGAAACGCTCGGCATTGTCAGGATAGTCGCCCGCCGGGGTGCCATAGAGAGCATCGCGCTCAAAGAACGCAGGGTAGTCAATGAAATAGAATTGCACTCCGGAGTGTTTTCCACCATCCAGGACGGAGCAGAAGCGGTATTGATCGTCGAATGGTATGGTCACGCTGCGGAGCAGGACTTTGGCGTCCGTCAGCTTGGTCTGTTTATATTTAGGAAGATAGACGGAAACCGAATGGCCCAGATCGGCGAGGGCCTGAGGCAGGGAACCAACAACATCGGCCAGCCCGCCGGTTTTGGCAAAGGGCACGCACTCAGAAGCGGCAAAGACGATATTCATGGGGCCTCCGTGGTGAAACCGTGCGGCACAACCGGATTATAAAATTCTAAATGGCACAGACGAAAACGGCCAACCGGCCCACAAAAAAACCTAAGCTGGGACAGAACTTCCTGAGTGACATGGGAGCAGCCGAAGAGCTTGTCAACGCACTCAGTGACAGTCCTGAGACAGTCGTGCTGGAAATCGGGCCAGGCAAAGGCGCGCTCACGCAGGTACTGGCGCGGCGGCAGGGACGGCTTATCGCGATTGAACTGGACCGCCTGCTGGCCACGGAGCTGCGCTTCAGGTACTCCAACTGGCCCAACGTTGAGATTATTTAAGGCGATGTATTGAAACTGGATTTCCGCACGGTGCTTCACCGGACCATTGGCCCACTGGATGACCTGCGTCCGCTTAAACCGGCGCGGGCGCACGTGATCGGAAACCTGCCGTACTACATCACGTCCGATATTCTGCTGCGGCTGTTTGAATTCCATGACCAGTTTGACGTGATTGTCATCATGGTGCAGCGCGAGGTGGCTGACCGGATCGCCGCGCAGCCAGGCTCGCGCGATTATGGCCTGTTGTCAGCTACATCACAGCTCTATACCTCGGTAGAGAACCTGTTCACGCTTCCTCCGGGAGCATTTTCTCCTCCGCCCAAAGTGCACTCTTCCGTTCTGCGGATGAAAGTTGCTCCGCGCTTTGACGAGTTACAGGTCAAACCGGCGGAATTCATCCCTTTCCTGAAAACTGCCTTCGCCATGAAGCGCAAGACGCTGATGAATAATTTGAAACGTAATTATTCTGAAGAGCAGATACGCGCTGCTTTACGCCAGGCCGGGCTGCGCGCCGATGTGCGCGCTGAAGCGCTTGCGCTGGAGCAAACCGCCGCAGTCTTTCGCTCCATCAACAGCTTCTAACACGTAAAACAAGCTTCCAACAGGATAGCGCCGTCATCGCCGTGATCGGAAACCTTGCTAACTGCGCTTTACCTAGGCTGCCCAACCCCGCCAAAGCATTTTTTTATTCATGTTTATGAGAAGCAACGTGACACGGAGCAAACATAACGTTTGAGAAAAGTCCCTGGCTGGGATTGTGTCGGGCTGAATTGTCTGAAGATTCGCGCTTTTCGTGTTAATTCGCGGCTGATATCTTCCCTGATCTGCGCTCATCTACGCAAATCTGCGGCGAAGAAGTACACCAATCAGGAAACCGCAGTAAAGAAAGGCGCGCGGAGTCTGATCTCAGCGCGCCGGTGAACGATACGGACTTATTTAGGCCTGCCGTGGGATTCTCCTGAAGAATGCGAACTCGCAGCCGAACCTGACCCCGAAGAACCAGCCGAGGAGTGCATCGCAGGTCCCGACGAGAACTGCCGAGGCGAGCTCTGTGGCGGCGGACTCTGATGCACCGCTGGCGCGGGTTGCGGAGCGGGCTGCGGCGGCGGTGTGTACTGCTGCCGCGCAGGCTGCGGCG
>DAHUXF010000359.1 GCA_027307295.1 Acidobacteriaceae bacterium | reverse complement strand
GCTGTCTCACCTTGCCGGCGACGCCCCGGACGGTCACCATTCTCTTTGATCTCTTTCGGCAGCCAGTAGGTAATCACAGCTCCACTCAACGGATTGGGCGCTACATACCCTCCGCTGGCAAAGCCATGCTTGTTCCAGTTGTGCCAGTTAATGGCCGGTGAGACAGGAAAGAGATGAAAGTCGCTTCGCGCCAGTTCTGCGCCGCTCTCTTCCAGGGGTGTGATGTCGTCCAGCACAAACAGGCCTCGTCCGTGCGTGGCTACCACAAGGTCATGCGTCTTGCTGATGAACTTGATGTCATAGATCGGCACTGTGGGGAAGTTGCTCTTGATCGGCGTCCAGTGGCCGCCATCATCGCTGGAATAAAACAGTCCCGTGTCCGTGCCCAACACCAGGAAGCCTTTGCGATTGATGTCCTCTCGGATGACGCGCGCCGGATCTTCCTGCGGCAAGCCGGCGGAAATTGAGGTCCATGTCTTGCCGCCGTCATGGGTCTTGAAGACGTACGGCTTGTTATTGTCCAGTTCGTGGAAGTCAACGGCAATATACGCCGAGTTCACGTCACTGGGAGAAGCTTCAATCTGCTGCAAGCGCCCCCACTGCGGCAAATTGGGGATGTTCGCCGTCACGTTGTTCCAGATCTGTCCGCCATCACGCGTAACCTGGACCACACCGTCATCGGTGCCGACCCAAATGGTTTTTGCGTCCACCGGGGAGATCGACATTGACAAGATTGCGCCCAGGGTCTCCGCGCCGCTCAGGTCAAGCCAGATTGGCCCGCCGCTGCTCTGCTGCTTGGTTTTGTCATTGCGCGTGAGATCAGGGCTGATCGGTGTCCAGTTCCTTCCGCCATCATTGGAGCGGAACAGCACATGGCCGCCCAGATAGACTTCATTCGGGTCTGTCATGGACACGGCGATGGGTGATGTCCAATTGAAGCGATATTTCAAATCTGAGGGCTTCATCGACTGCACGCCATGCAGGTACGGACGGATGAAGCGCGACATGCCAGTCTCATTGCTCACCTGCTGGATGGAGCCGTTTTGTGAATCCGTATAGACCAGGTGGGTGCCTTTGCCGCGCGCCGGGACAACATATTCGCCGTCGCCGCCGGTCACGGTGTACCACTCAAAGCCGCTGATGCCGCCGCGGCTCAGGCTGTTGGAAGGCCCGCACCAGCCATTGTTGTCCTGCAATCCGCCGCAGAGGTTATAGGGCGTTTCATCGTCCTGGGCTACGGAATAGAACTGCTCGATCGGCAGATTGTCCAGGTAGCGCCACGTGTGGCCTGCATCGGCGCTCACGTAAACGCCGCCATCATTGCCATTGATGATGCGGTTCGGGTTCTCCGGATCAATCCACATGGCGTGATGGTCCACGTGTACGCGGGCCGTGATGTTGCGCGCTGTCTTGCCGCCGTCTTCAGAGAGCATCACATTGAACGAAAGGAAGTAGACTTTGTTCTCATCGTTCGGCGCAACCACCAGCTCGCTGAAGTAGAAGCCGCGCGCCGCCAGATTGTGGTTGTTGCTTACCATCCGCCAGTGGCTGCCCAGGTCATTGGAGTCATAAAGCGTGCCCTTTTTATTTTCGACCAGCGCATAAATGTGCCGGGGATTACTTGGCGCAGCGCCCAGGCCGATGCGTCCTGTAGGCTCTGTAGGCAGGCCATCCGTCATCTTCTTCCATGTATTGCCGCCATCGGTGGAGCGGAAGATGCCGCCGCTGGTTCCGCCGGAGTCAAGCGCCCAGGGATAGCGCCGCACACGCCACATTCCGGCAAAGAGCACCATCGGATTGCCGGGGTCCATAAT
This sequence comes from Acidobacteriaceae bacterium, assembly GCA_027307295.1. Taxonomy (GTDB): domain Bacteria; phylum Acidobacteriota; class Terriglobia; order Terriglobales; family Acidobacteriaceae; genus Angelobacter. The sequence goes on along the minus strand of DAHUXF010000359.1, from coordinate 1,821 downwards.
GAGCGAGCTTGCTCCTGTGTCTTCATCAATAAACAGGACTTTCTTCCAGGTATTGCCCCCATCGGTGGTGCGAAACACGCCGCGATCCGCGTTTGGTCCCCACGCGTGTCCCGGAACGCCGACATAAACAATGTTCGGATCGCGCGGATCGATGGCAATGTTGGAAATCTGTCCGGCGTCCCGCAGCCCCATGTGCTTCCAGGTAGTGCCTGCATCGGACGAGAAGAAAATTCCCTTGCCGGTAATCACGTCATTGCGGATGTTCTTTTCACCGGTACCCACCCAGATCAGGTTGGGATTGGACGGGGCCAAAGCAATCGCGCCAATGGAAGCCGTGGATTCCTTCTCAAAAATCGGCTTCCATGAAAGCCCTCCATCCTGTGTGAGGAACACGCCGCCCCCACCCGCGCCCACGTAATAAACGTTGGGCTTGCCGGGAATGCCAACCACGGCGGTCACACGGCCGCCGCCCACGGCGGGGCCAAGGTTGCGGAACTTCATGTTCTCCAGCGGGTCTTTAGCTTTGCTGTCTTCAGACTCTGACACGCTCTTATCTTCCGCCGGTTTCTTCTCCGACGCGGTTTGGGGCGCGGCGTTGTTAGCGCCAACAGCCTTCTTGGGCCGGTCTCCTGATTTGGTTTGCGCCATCAGCAAACCTGTTAAGCACACAAGCAAAATCACGGCGAATAGCGTCTTACAGTGTGTTTTCATGGGAACAAAGCTCCTGCAATCGTAGGAAGGTTGACCGCGAATGATAACGCAAATTGCGCGTAGTTGCACATAAGAAGTGCCGCCTGGAAGCTATGTAAAAAAGTGTTAAGTTAGTGAGGGTGCGCATCAGAATTCCTGATCCTCTGCAAGGCGTCTGATTTGCCGCTTACCCAGCCGGCCCAAAAGCGAACACCCTCTGAAGATCACTGCTCCGCGATAGTCTTCCACTCCAATTGGCCGCGTTCTATCATGGCTGGCAGGTCTTCCTGCAAAAGGAAGCGCTGCTCCACCAGCTTCTTTGCCGCCTGCTCGAACTTGCTGATGTAATCCTCGCGAGATGCATAACGCTCGCTGATGGAAAGCCGGGGATCGCCCGCCTTCTTGCGCTCTTCGGCGGTCTTGGCCAGCGGAATCCACGATCCCAGAAAACTTAATCGCGCGTTGGGCGCCCCAATACGTGGATCGCGCAGGTTCCATCCCGTGTATGTAGCCAATGGGACCTGCAATTCCGGCAGACGCACACCACCCAGGTCGTTGCCATCCGCATCGCTTTGTGGCACCAGCACGCCAAATGCGTTGCCAACTCGCGGTGGCTCAATTGCGACCGTTTCCTCTTTGTGGGTCGTCAGGCTCATCACTTTGGCTTCTCTCTCGAGGTGGTAAGCAAGGCATACTTCACTTGGAATGTTGACTCCTGTAATTTTGGGGGAATGCCATTTCGCCAAAGGAACCAGCGTGTGCTCTGCAATCCTGGGATACGTGCTCTGCGGCGGTTGTGTTCCGTCTTTCACCCACTGGTCCATGTCCGTGATCAGCGCCCGCCAGTACCACTGTATGGGATTGGGATTGTGCCTTTGCTGCGCTGTATAGTCCGGATTCTCCGGGACGCTTTTCTGTGGCGGGAATGCCCCGGAGAAATGCTGTAACCCAGTCAGAAAATAAATGCGAGTGTTGTCGGCCAGCGCTACGTCCTTTGCGCCATCGGAGGTGGTGTGAATCAGGGAGGCTGACCGGCCCCAGTACTCGTAAGAAGTATTGGTATAGAAAATCTTTGGCACGGTATGCGATTTGCTTGCCGCATCCAGCAAACCAGCTTTTTCGTGGGTGTCC
>DAHUXF010000358.1 GCA_027307295.1 Acidobacteriaceae bacterium | reverse complement strand
ATTAGGTTGAGAAGGATTTTTTTAACGGTTTGTCGCGCAGCGACAAAAATGGAAGCGCCAAAAAAGTAAGGAGACGCATTCTTTCGCGTTTGATTTCATTTCCCAATTCGGAACGAGATTTGTTTCGTTCGGTCTTTATCGTCCATTTCTGCCTTCCCGTGCGGCTTATAATGATCGCCGCTAGTAAGTCTGAAAGGAGCATTCCATGTTGAATTTGCAGGAAACAAACCGCGTGCTTGGCCGGGTCGGCGCCCGCCTATTGAGTGATGAGGAAATTCAGCAGATTGCCGGCGGATTCATTGTCCGCGGATTCTTTGGCAGCTCACCCCTTACCGGAGCCTGTGTCTATGATCCCGTAACCTGCAGAGTCGTCAGTGGAGACTGCAGTGACGTCCCGCCGCCTTGCCTCGGCCAGTAATCTCTCACTATAAGATCACTAAGCTGAATAAGGCCCGAACGGTCGGGCCTTTTTTACTGGGGATTTTGGCAATCGGACGCGCAGAAGAGATCCTTCGCTGCGCTCAGGATTTCGGCAGGAGGCTCCTGCTTTCGCTCACGCCTCCTAACGCCTCAAAATAAAGGAGACGCATTCTTTCGCGTCTCCTGGGTATTGTCTTGGTGGTTGATTACAAAATGAGCGATTACGCTCTTCCGGCGCTAAATCCGGACTGCTCCATCTGCTCGCGCGCGGCGTCCGCTGTAGAGTGGATGCCCTGCACTTTGAGTTTGAAGTCGTCAGGATTGCTGGCGTTCTCCAGTGCGGTTTCATAGCTGACCAGGCCTTGCGAGTACAAATCGTAGAGGGACTGGTCAAACGTCTGCATGCCGTACTGGGAGGTGCCGGCGCCAATGGCCTCATGGACCAGGCGCGTCTTCTCCGGGACCATGATGCACTCGCGGACAAACGCGGTGGATATCAGGACTTCCGTAGCTGGGACGCGGCCCGCTCCGTCAGCACGCTTTACCAAGCGCTGGCTGACAACAGCCCGCAATGTGGCGCCAAGCTGCATACGCACTTGCTTCTGCTCCGGTGGAGGAAATACAGCTATGATGCGGTTAATGGTTTCGACTGCATCCAATGTATGCAGTGTTGAAAATACAAGATGGCCTGTTTCGGCGGCGTGTAACGCGGTGGAAATCGTCTCCAGGTCACGCATTTCGCCCACCAGGATCACGTCCGGGTCCTGACGTAAACTCGCCCGCAAGGCGGACCCAAACGAGGGAGTGTCCACTTCCACTTCACGCTGGTTGACAAAACCTTTCTTATCGCGATGCAGAAATTCAATAGGGTCTTCAATGGTAATAATGTGTTCCGGGCGGCTGGAATTGATGCGGTCCAGCATGGCGGCCAGCGTGGTTGACTTACCGGAGCCGGTCACGCCGGTCACCAGGACCAGTCCGCGCGCCTCTTCGCAAATATGTTCAATCACTTTGGGAAGATAAAGCTCTTCCAGGGCGCGGATCTTGGTGGGAATCACGCGCAGCACCAGGCCCACGTTGCCGCGTTGCTGGAAGACGTTCACGCGGAAGCGTCCGAGTCCGGCCACGCCGTAAGCCATATCGAGTTCGGCAACTTCTTTGAATTTTTGTTTCTGCCGGTTGGACATCATGCTGAAGGCCATGTTCAGCATGTCTTCCGCGGAGATGCGCGGTTGGTCGGTCAGGGGAACAAGTTCTCCATCCACGCGCACGTGCGGATAGTTGCCAACTTTCAAATGAAGGTCGGAGGCTTTGCGCTCCATCGCAATTCGCAGTAAATCATCAATGTGCATATTTAACTCTGTACCAAGAATCCCAGGTCCTGCCAAAACGATCTAAACAAGTGGTGCAAGTGGCTGCAACGTACCATGGAGCAGCGGAGAACGCAATCAGGGAAGCCCCTTGCTCAAGTGCTTGGGCATCAGTGTTCGGGTTCCAGGCCGCCTTGTTGCCGAGGGGGCGTAAAGCTTTTACCTTCAACAGTGTATGTTGGGACAGGCAGGCCTACAATGTTACCGATGACACAGCACGTCAATAGGCCCCGGGTAGTGGTCATTGGGGCAGGCTTTGGTGGCCTGAATGCCGCCAAAGCGCTGGCGCGGGTCCCCGTGGATGTGACCGTTATCGACCGGAAAAACCACCATACTTTCCAGCCGTTGCTTTATCAGGTGGCCCTGGCGGTGCTTTCCCCCGCTGAAATTGCCTCTCCGGTGCGTACCATCCTGCGCGGAGCGCCGAATATCGAAGTACTGCTGGGCGACGTTACGGGCTTTGATCTGCAAAAACGCCTGGTCCGGTTGGAAGGGATGGAACTTCCCTATGATTATCTGGTGCTGGCTGCCGGGGCAACCCATGCTTACTTTGGTCATCCGGAATGGGAAGAGTTTGCTCCCGGCCTGAAGACATTAGAGGATGCTCTGGAGATTCGCCGCCGGGTCCTGCTGGCCTTTGAGAACGCAGAGCGCGAGGTAATAGCGCACCGCTCTGCTCTGCCATTGACCTTTGTCGTTGTCGGTGCCGGACCCACCGGGGTGGAACTGGCCGGTGCGATTTCAGATATTGCAGGACGGCACCTGACAAAGGAGTTTCGCGGGATTGATCCACGGCAATCGCGGATCATCTTGCTGGAAGGCGGGCCGCGCGTCCTGCCAACGTATCCTGAGAACCTTTCCGCCAGCGCCGAACGCCAGCTCAAGGAGATGGGTGTAGAGGTCAGGACGAACGCCCTGGTCACCGATATTCAACAAGGCATTGTTTCCGTGGGAAAAGAAAAAATTCCCGCGGCGGTTATCCTGTGGGGAGCCGGTGTCTCCGCATCGCCGCTGGGCAGGATGCTCAACTCGCCCACGGACAAAGCCGGCCGCGTGATGGTGCAGCCCGATCTCAGCGTGCCGGGCCATCCTGAAGTTTTCGTAATTGGCGATCTTGTTTCCGCCAGGCGCAGTAACGGTCAGCAGGTTCCGGGCGTTGCGCCGGCGGCCATCCAGATGGGCAGATTTGCCGCGCGCCAGATCAAACAGACAATCGAAGGGAAGCCCCGCGAAAAGTTTGAATATCTAGATAAAGGCAGTCTTGCCACTATAGGCCGTTCGCGTGCCGTGGCGGACTTTGGCCGGTGGCAGATTTCCGGCTATTTCGCCTGGCTGGCCTGGTTATTGATTCACCTGCTGTTTCTGATCGGTTTCCGCAACCGCCTTTTCGTGATGACGGAGTGGGCTTGGGCCTACTTTACCTACAATCACGGCGCACGGCTGATTACTGATCCTATGGATAAAGAGCCTTCAGAGAAGAAAGCCAGGGCCGGATAGATTTCAAATTTTGCAGTTTGAAGTTTAAAATTTGAAATCTCCATGACCCCTATCCTGGAAACTCGACGCCTGATTTTGCGGCCATTAGAGCTCTCAGACGCGGAGCAGGCGCAGGTCATCTTTCCTCATTGGGAGATCGTTCGTTATCTGGCCAATATCGTGCCCTGGCCCTATCCTCCTGATGGCGCTTATAAGTTTTATCGAGACATTGCGCTTCCAGCCATGGAACGCGGAGAACAATGGCATTGGACCCTTCGCCTGAAAATCTTGCCGCAGCAAATGATCGGGGTCATCAGCCTGCTTCAGGGTAAATCTGACCATCGCGGCTTCTGGCTGGGAAGTGCATGGCAG
>DAHUXF010000357.1 GCA_027307295.1 Acidobacteriaceae bacterium | reverse complement strand
TCGCCGAAATCATACAGAGGGCCCGAACAGACCGGCGGCGACGGGACAAGCTGCATTTTTCGTGAAGCGGACCGAGTCATCAGAAAAATGGATTTACCCAGATCCGGCGGGATTTTTCACGACTTTAAAATCAGCGTAAGTCGCAAATTTTGATTGGTTGATGGCTTCAGCAAAAAAGCCCAGGGCAGAAGGCCGCCCGCGATACGCACTTTTCAAACGACTCACATCCCGGAAGCAAAAAAGGAATGCGAAGGCTCTCAACTTCGCATTCCATGTCGAGGCGGAACAAGTACTACAGTGAACGCAGAAAATTCAATACATCTTGCTTCTGACTGGCGCTCAGAGCGTTGAAGTTGCTGACTGTCTTATCGGCTTCCGAAACGCAAACCTGGATTGACTCGAAAGGCTGGAAGTTGGCTCCATTCACGGTGAACTGATCAAAGTCCTGGTTGGTGAAGCATCCGTTGCCGCCGGTGTGGGCTGCAATGGCCTGTAGCAGGTTGGTGGCCCGGCCATCATGCATGAAGAACAGTCTCTGCCCGACGCCCCACAGCGGTGCGGTGCGGAACTCATCTGGTTCTGCATCGCCTTGATGGGTGCCATCGGTCAGTTGTGAGCCCATGTGGTGAATTGCGAAGTCTGAGAACGGATGGTAGGTGGCATTGTTTATAGCGGTGAACGGCGAGGGCCCGGCCGTGAGCGTTGCCGTATGGCACTGGACGCAGCCAATGCTGTTGAACAAGTTGGATCCGTTGGTGGTGGAAGCCGTTGGAGCTGCCGGAACGGGCGCAGCCAAAAGACGCATGGTGATGGCGAAGTTCATGACGTCTGATGCTCCGCCGTCGTCTTGGATCCGGTCTTCCGGGTTAGAATTGAAAACGCAACCGGCCACAGCATTGCGCTCGTTGGTAAAGTTCTCATTGCTCACGCCTTGCTCAACGTTATAAGCCTCTCCGGCAAAGACCAACAGAGATTTGTTCTGGGCCTTCCAGCCGAACTTGGTCACGGTTCCGTCATTGCCGCTATGATTCAAGCGCCCAGAGATGCCGAGCGCGGCCTTTTGGCTTGCGTTCGCAGCCAGGTTCGCGGCCAGCGTGGCATCGGGCGTGGCTTCCACGAAGCCGAGGCCAAACGTAGGCGTGGGAATGCGGAAGATTACGTTATTGTTGGCCACTGCGCCAGCAAAGTCGGGCTGGGCCAGATTGCAACCCGGCGCGTCTGTGCGGCCTTTAATTGAGTAGAGGTCCGCAACACCACCGTTGAGAGGATTTCTGATGTCGGTGGTATCGGTGGAGATAAAGCGCGCCTCCCGGACGGGACCATAGGCAGTGATGAACGACGGAACCACGTTCGTAGCGCCATCCAAAGTGGCTAGCGCGACCTGAGGGTTGGGCACGGGGTGAAGCCGGCTGGTTAAGCCCGGGCTGCTGCCGCCAACCGCAGGCTCCGCATGGCACATGGCACAGCTATTGGCGTTAAAACCAGGGCCAAGGCCCACGCCAGGTTCGCCGGCGATAGTTCCCGAGACTGAATCGACCTCTTTGAATACATTGAGTGCGTTGGCGAAGAGCGCTGATTGAGCAGTGTTGAGATTGGCCACTGGGCCGCCGGCGCCTGCGGTACCGTCGCGGGGGCCTGGATCGGTTTGGGCAGCAGCCATTCCAGTCAGAAACGCTGTGAGAAGAATGGCCATAAATACTTGGGGAGATCCGCTGAAGCGCAAGGATGTTTTCCCGGTTGTCGACATTTCGATAGTCCTCCTAGAGGTGTGGGACAAGCGCGCCATTAGCGTGCAAGGAGACACACTTGTAGTTATGTACTTGGGCCGCAACTCGAACGAGTAGAAATTGTTCGAGCCAAAAATGTGGCGGCGCCCGAAAGTTCTTTTGTGGTTTTCTGTAAACCCGAACTTGAAGGGATTCAGTCTTCCGTAAAAACGGTGAAAAAGTAGCAGCAACTCTAATGGATGTCAACAAAAATTATTGAATCGTTTCAATAAAAATTGCGCCAGACGCTTCCTTTCTTTTTAACCAGCCAACTAAAGAAATACAAGAGAAAAGGTGTTTTTTGCCCCTTCGCTATTAGCGTTTCCTCAATCCCAAATTATGGAAGTCCTGTTCTGATAAATGGAATAACAATAAATCGTTTCAATAAATTCAATAGGACGTCTTTTGATTGCGCCAAAATCCTGCGCATATGCGCCGGCAGCCAAGAGACATAGGTAATAGAACGTACTGGAGACATGGGTTACGCTTTTTGGCCCGAAGGGGCAGAAAAGGGGATGCCATGGAAGGAAAGTTCTGTGATGGAGGAACGTATGCGTTATCCGCTGACGGTTACCGATCAAGCCTCGCGCTCGCGTATGATTTTAAGGTTTCCTTGTTAACGCGAGTTAGCTCGTCCAGGGAACCCTACCCGAATCTCTCGCTCACCTGTTGTTTTCGTCCCGGACTCAGCCTACTCACGCGAAGCGCTGGAGACAAGATCTACCACTGACAGAAGGCGGTAGCCATCTGCCATAGTGCTGACACTAAACCGGACGCTGTAGGCATCGACCCGCGTTGAGTTGGGCAGATAGCTCACAAGCTCAGCCTGGGTCACGTTGTTGAAACGCCATTCGCGTGTGATGGGCGTGATTGGCGGAGAGAGGTGTAACTCGCCCCTGTGGCGAATGCCGCGCATCACTCCATCGTGAATGAGACGCTGCACCGTTGCGGGAGATGTCATTACACCAGCATTAAAGCCCAAAGCCCGCTTGGTGATGACCGTCTCGATGGGACCTATGTTCGCCAGCGCATCGGCGACTGCTTGATCGTCTCCCGAAAGGAACACCACCGGCACGTGCATTTCGGCCGCAACGGCGCTGTTGAAGCTGCCTTCAGAAACGGGCTTCCCGTTAAGACGAAGCGTCATGCTGCCGGTGAAGGTGTGGGCGAGCATGGCTTTCGCGGTGCCTTCAGGCGCGTGATATCCAATAAAAACAACCGCCGCAGTATCCGGCGAAAGTCCTTCCATCATACCCAGTGCACGCGGCCATCCTCGAACAAGATGGCAACGCGAATCCAGAAGTTCGGGATCAAGGTTAATGAAGTCGCCATGTGAGTCAGCAACCGTAACTTCGGCGGCTCCGGCCTCGAACGCGGCGCCTGCCGCTGCATTCACCTCCAGCGTCATGAGGCGCCGTGCCTGGGTATAATCGCGGGTGCCAGCCTGAGAATCAACTTTCCAGTTCGTGATGTCTGCCACACCTTCCATGTCTGCCGATATAAATACCTTCAGTGGAACCTGCTGTGAATCAGCCAGCCGGAAAGCGATCAAGGAAAAAACTGTCAGAATAGTGACCGGTCCCAGACGCGAATATACGGAACTCATGCTGGAAGGCTAACACAGCATCCTCCAAGAGCTTGTCAGGCGCTAAAGTTCTAAACTCTATATGGGCCTTCGCCGTAAATCGCTGAACCCAAAGTGGCTTCTTGATTGGTCGGCCCTAGCGGACGATTTTAGAACTTTTGATGTGACGTGGCCGATTTCTTGCTCTAAACTCGATGGCGAGTTGCTCTTTGCACATCGCTACGGCCCTGTAAACCAACAGCGCTAGGCTTGCACTGCTTTCTCGTAACGCGAGCCGTCATCAGGAGGTCATTTGGCGGTTG
>DAHUXF010000356.1 GCA_027307295.1 Acidobacteriaceae bacterium | reverse complement strand
AACCAGAGCCCGCAGGTGCAGGCGCAACGGAAGCTTGCCAGCGAAATCCACGATAGCAATCAGGTGCAGACACAAATGGGCCGTGCTGCGGCAATCAACTCTGGCCCGCTGCCCGTGGGCCAGCTGCGGCGCAATGGAGATGGGCCAGTGGCGCAGCGCGCGAGACCGGAGCGCGTTGACGCCGGACATGAATCGGCTTTGTCTTCAACCGCCGCGCAGTTGACGCAAGCCGCTACGGCCCGCAATCGCACTGGTCTTCCTGACCATCTCAAGTCGGGCGTTGAGGGCCTTTCCGGCCTTTCCATGGATGATGTAAAGGTGCACTACAACTCGGCCAAGCCGGCACAACTCAATGCTTTGGCTTACGCGCAGGGCAGTGATATTCATGTTGCGCCGGGCCAGGAGAAGCATCTGCCGCATGAAGCCTGGCACATTGTCCAGCAAAAGCAGGGCAGAGTGCGGCCAACCATGCAGATGAAGACTGGGACTCCCGTTAACGATGATAAGGCTCTGGAACGCGAAGCCGACGTGATGGGAGCGCAGGCGGCCAAAAATGCGAGCCAGAAAAAAGCAGACAAGCGCAAGCCTCTTCAGCGAATGGCTGCTTCAGCTGCGGATACTGCGCAGCGCAAAGTGGGATTTGAGTTTGAGACCACGTGGGAGATGGCCGGGACTAATGCCGGCTCGGGTGTTCCGCAGGGAGCAAACGAAAAAAACTTCAACGTCAAGCAGGAGATCATTGGCGCAGATGGCTGGTCTCTACATGCGGATTTCCACGGGACCAAAGTTGCAGAGTTCATTACAACGCCGGTAGAGGAATCGGATTGGCTGGAGGTTTTCTCTCAACTGGACGCGCTGGAGACAAAGACCGGCACGTATGTTGCGGATGCAGGCATAGCGGGCAGAGGCGGCAACTGGATTCAGGTGCATGCAGTGCCTGCGGGAGAAATCTGGTTGAAAAAAGGCGATGCGGAGATGAAGGCAGCGCCACAAGTAACTGCGGGCTTTCGGCTGGAGAGAATTCCGGAAGTCATGAAAGCCATGACGGCGCGGCATACGGAAGGAGCCAAAGAATTGCTGGCCAAGCCCGAAGGCGAAGGCGTTGATAAGTTATCCAGATTAATCACCACGGCCCGCAGCCGGGTCGATAGTTTCTTTGCCAGCGTCCGCAGGAACCCGGAGCTTGAGCCGCTCAGCGGCTTGCCGGTGGACCCTGGGCTTACGCCTGAATTCAAAGGCGTGTTGTCTCTGCTGGGCATGTATGCCCTTCTGGGCCAGCAGCATGCTCCGCTGGATTACGCCAAGGAGTTGAGCCCTATCATGTCGCGCACCAACCTTGGCTCGCTGCCCCAAAATCTTCGGCAACATCCCAAGCTGATGCCGGGAATCCTTTTTGTAGCCGGCGTGGGTGACGGTACCGGCAAATTGTTCAGGGCTGGATTCCTGGTGGCTGGCTTGGTGCAACAGCTCGGTCCCACCATTCAGGAATGGGTTAATGGCATTCAAGCTGGGAATGATCCGTTGAACGCGCTTTCAGGAGGACAGATGAGCAATCTGCCCCGGCTGGAAGGGGTAAGTACCACGCAGACGCCTAAAGCTGCCGGAGGCGGCTATGACTACGCACATGCAGCCCAGGGAATTATTATTGAGCTGCGCGGCCTGAAAGAGGGCGTACCCAGAACGCAGTGGGGAACCCTGGCCGAGCACTTGCGCGCATGGGTGGTGAAAATCAACGACACATCAGCCGAGCCGGAACAGTACAAAATTTCCGGCGCCTATTAATGCGGGGGACTACGGCGATTTTGCTCCGACTCATGCAGACTGAACGATCAGCCACGAAATGAAGCAGCCTCTAAATCCCAGTACCCAAAATACGCAACAGCTAGCAACGCGTTTGCTCCCCGGCCAGCAGGCTGGCTCGCCGAATGGGTATATTGCCCAGTTGTCGGCTGCAGTGAACCAGAGCCCACTCGTTCAATCCCAGCTCAGGTTAAGAGATGACATGGCGCAAGGTTATGGGGAGAGAGATGGTTTCAGCATGCCTGCTCATCCTGTGCAGGCGAGGGCCGCGTCAGCTTTTTCGCCTGTGCCGGTGGCGCAGATGGTGCTTGATATCTCGAACGTGCAGGAGAAAGCCGGGATATTTCTGGCCTGCCATGCAGAAGAAGCCAAATTGATTTCTCAGGCCAACACTCTTCTCGGCAACTATAGCAATGATGCCACCGATGAAAATTTCAATCTGCTGAACCAGGCGTTGCCCGGGATTCGAGACAAGATCACAGAACAAACAGAGTTGCAGGCGGGCATCATGGGCGAGTATGCGGCCTGCGCAACGGAGTCAGTGCGCAAAACGTTCCTTGATGCTGTTCTGGCGAAGGATTCAAGCGAGATACGTCCATTATTGGACCAACTGATGGGCCAGATTACCCTGAGTGACGGAGTCGACGAAAAATTCAAGCACCGCTTTCTGGCTTCAGTGCTGCAAAGCAGCAAGTTTGCCACCGGAGCCGGCCGCCTCAAAGAACTGATGGGGCTGCTGGGAGAACGCAAAGTTGTCATTGACAAGCTGACGTATGGAGGCCCGAAGGCCGGACTGGCGGACTACGATACAGATAATCCGAAATCGGAAAAAGTGAACGCGCGCGATCCTGCAGCAGATGCAAGATTGTTGAAAGCCTCAGGAGGCAACCTGGCGGAGTATATTAAAGCCAAGCGTGGGACAGAGGCCGCGCGCGTCGCGAACCCGAAGAAAACAGAGATCCGCAACGTGACTGTATTGATGGATAGCAGCCAGAAGCTTTGACCAGTTTATTACGGCCTTACCGGGCAGAAACAGGTGCAGGCATACACTTCGCCCATGTTTACCGCCATCCATCATGAGCTTGGGCATGTGGTGAACGCATTAAAAGGCAAGGGGGGCAGGAAGGCAGACAAATACACGGCAGATGACGACGATTTGCTATTCCTGACCGACGAAGAAGAGCTGGAGAACATCAGCCTTGACCGGTATAGTGACAAGGCGTTTACAGACGAGATCGCCCTGCCGGAACGGATTGCCCATCACGCTTTTACCGGACTGGACGCAGCTACACCGGAACTCAATCAAGCCTTCATGCAACAGGACCTGCAACGATGGGACGCAAGGACCTACAAGGTGGATGAGAACCGGGCGGGACTATTGCGAAAAATAAAATCACTGGTTGAGCAGGATTGGTCGCCTTACACCTTACATGGGGACAAGCCAGCCGGCGTGGTCAAAATTGCCAAGGTGCTGCCTGCGCTGCAAACCACGCGCAAGGGAGTTTTGCAACAACTGACCGCCGTGCGGCAACTGGCGCTGGGGTCGCATGGAAAGTCATCCGTTTCGCGTTCCAAGACGACCAGCAAGTTTTACGAAGTTCTGGCAACAATGAAGTTTGATACACCAGAGAACCTGGCTGCGGCACATCAAGCGCTGGCCATCGCCTGGTCGCCCATGTCGCCGGCAAAAGAAAACCCCAAGCTGAGTCTCTGGACCCCGGAAGAGGCGCGCCGGGTCGCAATATCGTCACTCGATAAAAGTACGCTTACCGAATTTCCGCGGTCCCCAACCGAATAAGCCGGGGACCGCCAATTTCCCCCATATTATTTCTTGCGTCGTGATCCTTGGGGAGGCGTTA
>DAHUXF010000355.1 GCA_027307295.1 Acidobacteriaceae bacterium | reverse complement strand
GTGAATCCGTGGCGAAAGAAGTTTGTTAACAGGAGTCATCCATGGAAGTCATTCTGAAGGAAGATGTGCCCAAGCTGGGCTCGCGTGGCGACGTGGTAAAAGTCGCCGAGGGTTTCGGACGCAACTATCTGCTGCCGCACAAGCTGGCCATTGAGGCCACCACGGCCAACCGCGCCGTGATTGAGCAGATGAAGCAGTCCGCGGTGCGCAAGTCAGCCGTGGAAAAAACCGCCGCCGATGCGCTGGCCCAACAGCTGGATGGCACTGCATTAAGCTTCCACCGCAAAGCCGGCGAGAAGGACCACCTGTTTGGTTCCGTCACCTCGTCTGACATTGCCGAGGCCCTGGAGCGTAAAGGCTTCAACATTGACCGGCGCAAGATCCAGCTCAATGAGTCACTCAAGAGCCTGGGCGAGTTTGAAGTGTCGATCCGCTTGCATCGCGACGTGACCAGCAAGATCAAGATCACGGTGGAAAAAGAAGCGGAAGCGTAAGACCTGCAGAGCAAAAAACATTTACCGCGGATCATCGCGGATTTACGTCGATCAGCGCCGTGAGTTCGTGAGGATTCGCGGTTGGTTTTTGATGACCGCAGTATGCCGCAAGTATCCTGACGACCTGGCTCACCTGCCCCCGGCTGTGAGATTTGCATTTGCTATTTGTGTTGGGCTGAAGCAGGCCTGGCCGCGGGTGGAACATACCAATTCGGCAAGGTGGCGGCCACCACCAGCAATAAGCAAATATAGTAAAGAGCGCAGCGGAACAGCGGCCTGCCAAATGCGATTGTTCCTGAAAAAGTGCGCCGCACGAAAATCAGTTGTGCGGCTTGCGTCAGAAGCAGCGCCATCAGAAAAATCAACGTCGCTATATCAGTCCGAGTTGCGTTATGGAAAGCACTGCGCGCAGCCAGTAAGGCCGCCGTCAGCACAAGCGCAACGATCAGCCAGGCAAGCGCCCATCCCCAGGCCTGCCATTTTCGGCTGTTGCGCGCCAGCGCAAAGACAACGTAGGGAATCGCGAACAGCACGGCGTACACAGTAAATCCGCTTTCATGTACGTAAGCGCCGGCAGCAAAAATTGTGGCAAGCGCCGACAGCGCGGACACCCGCGCCATGCGCTGGGCGAACTTCGACGCCTCTGGTGGCGGGCTATCAGCCGGAATATTACCGAATGCAATGGGATCGGGCATACCCTGCCTCTTCGCGGATGGTCCTAAATAACAGGACTCGCTATACGGGCTCCGTGCTTTGTGGCTGTCCACGCTTTCGCAATAAAATACGCAGCAGCACACCGGCGGCAATTGGCACTGAAATGCAAACTCCGAAAAGAAGAGTTTCTACCCAATTGCGCGTTCCTGCCAGGCCGCGCTCCTTAATATAAGGCTCAATTTTCCAGAAGAACAGGATGCCCATGCCAACCGCTGCCGCCGCCCACAAATAGATGGAGAGCACCTGCAATGGATGGGGCCATCGTTTTTCCAGTATCGCGTAGTAGTTCTTTGAAAATGGGACCGAGCTGTTCTTAGGGTCCGGGATGACGCGGACGGAGTGCAGCGGAATAACCGGAACAAAAGCCAGGCAGAAGAATTTTGTGGTGAGGTAAGAACCGTCAGGACGGAAATCGCGCTGACCGTAGTATTTGGTTCCAAAACCGTTGACACTGCTTGGCATAGTTAAGCCTCCATCAGGAATTCTGCATAGTTTTTTCTTTCTGCATAGCTTTTCAAAAATCTAGCCGATCGACGCATTTGTTTGCCCCGCATATTGTGCTGCGCCCGGAAAGTTCGCTTTGATGCAGGCTTTATAGAATGCATAGGATTTCACCTTAAGCACAGGCGTCTGGGGGTTGCCTTTTCCTGCGATGGATTCGGAAGCAAGGTCTGCGCCGCCAGTATGTAATGCACAGTGCGGCGCATCCAGGTCAAAAGCAAACTCCACCCGGATAATACGCAGCCTATCGGCGCGCACCGCCGGTGCGCCACAAGCACAGCAAAGCGGCGGCATCTCCCGGCGCGATCCCAGGGGCAGCGCCAGCAGCGGAGTCTGGCCCACAAAATTCGGTTCCAATTCGTAATACTGGCCTTCGGCCACCTTGCCATAGCAAAAACATTGCGGACAGCGCTTCAGTCCAATCAGGCCGCGCAGCTCTTTGCCGCATACCGGGCAATTCGTAATGTAAGACCCGGAGCCTACACCCATGATTGACAGCAGTCCAAAAAGCGCCAGCAAGCCTGCAACCAGATACTCGCCTGAAAAACCCATGAATGCCGCCAGGCCGAGCAGCAGCAGCACGATGAGCGTCCATGCCAGCGTTCTCAGCCAGGAACGGTGAACCGGCATGGGTCTGGTAGAAATCACGACGAAAGTTGCTCTCCGCAAAACCTTAAAAACAGGCCGCAAATGCATGCTTCCAGCAATCTTTTTGGTTGGCCAGCACAGGCGTCCGCAGCCACATTAACTCGCACAGACGGGCTTGACCAGAAAGAATCGCCGAAGCCGGATGACATTGGTAATCGGCCTGCACGTCATTTCTGTGATGAGCAATACCCAGGCCGCGACCCAGTCGTCGCATTGCGTCCGCAATATCAGCGCTCTAGCGGCGATTCCGGAAAAAGGGGACACCTGAAGGTCGGCGATATCCTAATGCGAGCGAACGCTCTGCATGATCGCCACCTCAAAAGTGAAGGAGATGAAGAAGATGCGGGAAGCCATCAGCCCAGCCACCAAGAAACAGGATTTCAACAGAGCCTGCCAGCCTGCTACCCGATAAACCTTCGGCAGCCCCCGGAACAAATAGAGCAGATAAATCATCATGGAAATGACGATCAGGATCCCGTTTTGCCTGAGCCCGAAGCGCTCATAGTAGAGCCATGTGACGCATCCAAGAAGCAGCGTGAAGGAAAGCGTGTGCAACGAGAAGACCAGGTGTTCCACAAAGTATCTTCGCCAATTCACCAGCGCCAGGCAGATGGCGAAGAAAAATACATCGCCAAGCTGAAAGAAAGATACATCGTGCTGCCAATGCTCGTTGAGCCGGTCAAAGAACTCATCCGTGCTTATATGTTTTTTCAACGCCTCTTGCTCCAGCAGGCGCTTCAAGGGGTTGATCTGTCCCGGGCTTGTGCCGGCTTTAATAAGAAAGCGGACGTCATACAATGCGACTCCCGGCCGTGTATACAGAAACAGGTTGAGCGCAAAAATCACCAGAAACAGGCGCAACGGCAGAACGTACCGCTGTCTCCGGCCGGCAAGATATTCGGCGGTCAAAACACCGGGCTTGAGAATGAGCGTGCGCAGCGTACGGAAGATTTTGGAATCGAGGTGCGTAAGCTCATGAAGTCCGTGATGCAGAAAATGCCGCAATGACAGATCATGTGCGTCGGGCAGCTTTTCGCCGCAGTTGGAGCAATATTTTCCCAACAGTTCGGCGTGGCATTCCGGGCATTCTTGAAGTTTTTCCTGCTCCGGTGCAAGCGCACTCCCCGATTCGGTATCCATGGCTTGCGAAATTCTAGCTCAACTGAAGACGAAAACAACCATGAAATCCGGGTTGCTGCTTTGGCGGTCGCTTGTCGTTGCGCGCTGGCCTACAGCAGAGCGGAGGGGAATTTTCCTTCAGCTTTCCCGGCATTTATTCCTCAGCGCGTTAGAACGCGCCCCGGAA
>DAHUXF010000354.1 GCA_027307295.1 Acidobacteriaceae bacterium | reverse complement strand
TCGCGGTTCATGGCCTTCAGCACACGCGACGATCCGCTTTGCACCGGCAGATGAATGTGGTCACACAAGCGCGGCGAAGCGGCAATGGCGTCCACGATGTCCTTGCTGAAATGCCGCGGATGCGAAGTGGTGAAGCGCACACGTCGGACGCCGGGAATCTCACCGATGGCATACAGCAGTTCGGCGAAAGTCTTCTTGCCCAGTGGATCGGCAAAGGCGTTTACATTCTGTCCCAGCAGTTGGATATCGGTATAGCCCAAATCTGCCATCTGGCGCGCTTCAGCCAGCACGGAGTCGGATGTCCGGCTGCGTTCTTTGCCGCGTGTATACGGGACCACGCAGTAGGCACAGAATTTGTCACAGCCTTCAATAATGGTGATGTATCCGCGATGCGGATTACTGCGGGCGGTAAATTCGGTTTCAAAAGTTTCGTCAGTCTGGCGATCATCCAGGCCTGTGACCCGGTTTTGACCCGCTTCAATCTGCACCAGCATTGCCGGCAGATTGCGATAAGACGCGGAGCCCGCAACCAGCGAGACATAGGGAGCCTTCTCAAAGATCTTTTCGCCTTCCTGTTGGGCCACGCAGCCCAGGACAGCAAACTTCTTGCCTTGCGCCTGAAGCTTTTTGTAATCGTTCAGGCGATGAAATACCTTCTGCTCCGCCTTATCGCGAATCGAACATGTGTTGTAGAAGACCAGATCGGCTTCCTCCACGGTTTGCACCTGGCGATAGCCCTGATGCACCAGCGTGCCAATGACTTTTTCCGAATCATGGACATTCATCTGGCAGCCAAAGGTCTCAAGGTAAAACGTCTTGTCCCGCTGTTCGCTCACAGCCCCAGTATAGCGCAGCAAACAAACGGTTTTGCGCGATTGTTGCGGACGTACGGCAAATGGAAACATAAGGGGTGATATGCGGGTGATAGCATCTTGCAAACAGCTAAGTTTGGTTGCAGTCAGGCGGACGATCCGATGGAAATTGACGAAAAATCGCTCTGGAACCAGAAATACAGGGAAGGCTCACATGCTTCGCTGGAGCCCGACCAGCTGTTGGTAAGCGCTTACCAGGAATTTCTTGCGGCACAACCTGCCGGAAGCGCACTGGACGTCGCTGGCGGAGTGGGTCGCCATGCCTTTTGGCTGGCAAAACGTGGTTGGCACGTAACGCTGATGGATATTTCAGAGGTCGGCGTCCAGCGGGCGGAGGAAAATGCCCAAGCGGCAGGAGCGGCGGCGGCCGTTTCAACTGAGGTTCGCGATCTGAATGTCATGCAAGACCTCGGACAGGAACAATACGATCTGGTCCTGGTCTTTTTCTTTTTGCAGCGGTCGCTCTTCCCTTCTTTAATCACTGCCTTGAAGCCAGGCGGCGTGCTGATCTATAAGACATACACCACGGAGCAGAAGAGCTTCAGCGGTGGTCCCAGCCATCCAATGTTTCTTCTGCAAACAAACGAATTGCTTCATGCCTTTAGCCCATTACGGATTTTGCACTACCATGAAAGCGGCCAGGGCAAGGGCGTGGCGGAACTCATCGCAAAAAAGGCATAGTTTCATTCACTTTTAAAAACCTTCTGGGTCTACACGGTCCTAATGTTCCGGCAGATGTTAAAATCGCGCATTATCCATGGCAAACAGAAAATCGGCGCACGGACATGCAGTCCAGGGAAAACCCAAACCCCG
This sequence comes from Acidobacteriaceae bacterium, assembly GCA_027307295.1. Taxonomy (GTDB): domain Bacteria; phylum Acidobacteriota; class Terriglobia; order Terriglobales; family Acidobacteriaceae; genus Angelobacter. The sequence goes on along the minus strand of DAHUXF010000354.1, from coordinate 2,009 downwards.
CAAGAACCACTGCTTCGGTTGTGGCAAAGACAACCCTGCCGGCATGCGGCTCAAGTTTTATCTGGATGACGCTGCGCGGCACGCTATCTGCCACTTCAAGCTCTCCCGCCGCTATACCGGCCCGCCCGGGTATTCGCATGGCGGGATTATCGCCACAATTCTGGACGAAGCCATGGGCAAGGTAAACCGCTTCCGCAATGTGCTGGCGCTTACCAGTTCCATGGAGATCAGGTATCTCAAGCCAGTTCCCCTGGGCGTGAAGCTGACCGTAACCGGGCATGAACAGAGCGTTGAAGGCCGCTTGCATAGGAATGTCGCTGAAATCCGAAATGAAAAGGGCGAAATTCTGGCACGGAGTACCGGAACCTTTGTGGCTATTGACCCGGAAAAAATGTTCGCTCGACCTGCACGGAACGCGGCGCAGGCTTCAGCGCGACAAACTGAGAAGTCAACATAAGCGGCAGCACAAACTCTGATAAACGAGTAAAATAGTACGTTACCTCAACAAAAGTGTCGTGCCATGGGGCGCTGAATGGGAGATTGGTATGTCTGAATTAAATGGCAATACGGGCATGCGTCTGAAAACCGGGCTGGCAGAGATGCTGAAAGGCGGCGTGATTATGGACGTTACCGACGCCCGCCAAGCCGAAATCGCAGAGAAAGCGGGAGCAGTTGCCGTGATGGCGTTGGAGCGCGTGCCTGCACAAATCCGCGCACAGGGTGGCGTGGCCCGCATGGCATCTCCCAAAAAGATCCGCGAGATCATGGAAACCGTATCCATCCCTGTGATGGCTAAATGCCGCATTGGCCACTTTGCTGAGGCGCAGGTACTGCAGGAGTTGGGAGTCGACTACATTGATGAATCCGAAGTGTTGACTCCGGCGGACGAAGCCCATCATGTGGACAAACATGCTTTTAAAACTCCGTTTGTTTGCGGCGCTCGCAATCTCGGGGAAGCCTTACGGCGCATTGCCGAAGGCGCTGCCATGATCCGCACCAAGGGTGAAGCCGGGACCGGAGACGTGGTGCATGCGGTAAAACACATGCGGCAGATCATGCGTGAAATGAAGATGTTAACGGTTCTTTCTGAAGAGGAACTTTATGCCCAGGCCAAGGAATTGCAGGCTCCGGTTGAGCTGGTGCGTCTGGTAGCCAAATCAGGCAAGTTGCCGGTGCCAAACTTCTCTGCTGGCGGCATTGCTACCCCAGCCGATGCTGCGCTGGTCCGGCAATTGGGAGCTGAAGCCGTCTTTGTTGGTTCGGGAATCTTCATGGCGGATGGCATGAACTTCTGCGAACCGGCAGAAGCAGAAAAGCGTGCCCGGGCCATAGTGCGCGCCACTACCCATTTTGAAGATCCTAAAGTATTACTTGAAGTCAGTGAAGACCTCATTGGCGCTATGAAAGGCCTGGCTGTAACTGCGATTGCCGAAGCGGACATGTTGCAAACCAGAGGCTGGTAAGCGGCCCTTCTATCCTCAGATTGCTGGAGATGCTTGCGCGGGGCCGATGGGAGACGCAGCGGCGTCGCGTCCCTTGCCAGCGTAAGGATTCTCGGTGGCTCGAGCTTAAAAACATGAAAATTGGTGTGCTTGCCATTCAAGGTGATTATGAAGCGCACAAGCGCCGGCTTGAGCAGTTGGGCGCTGAGGTCTTGCTGGTCCGCAAACCGGAACAGCTGGACCTGATTGACGCCATTGTAATTCCCGGCGGCGAATCGAGCACGTTTCTCAACTTTCTCTCTGAGCGGAACTTTCTGGAAAAGCTGCGTGAGTTCGTCAGCCTCAAGCCAACTTTCGGAACATGCGCCGGAGCAATCCTGCTGGCCCGTGATGTAGAAAACCCTCCTCAGCCTTCACTCAATGCCCTGGATATTCGCATCCGCCGCAATGCCTACGGACGCCAGATCGACAGCTCCATCCGCGAAGGAAAGTTGTTCGCCGATCTCGACGGGAATTCGCCAGGGTCTCCTCTAGAGATGGTTTTTATTCGCGCCCCAAAAATTGAAC
>DAHUXF010000353.1 GCA_027307295.1 Acidobacteriaceae bacterium | reverse complement strand
AGACGCGGCGGGACATCCTGTTCCTGCCATATGCCGCGGTCCCGGCACGCAAAAATAGCTTTACCCCGCGAATGATTGCCATGCAGCGCCTCAGCGATCTGCGAAATACGGATGAGGTCTTCCCGCAGCTCCGGCTGGTTGCCGTTCCTCTCGGCTTTGCGGATGCATTCCCGCACCAGATCCTTGACCAGGATGGCTTCCTCACGGTGCGATTTGTTTTGTGGCGTCTGGGGCTGAAAATAAAAGCTGATAGCGCAACCCTGTGGAGATTCAACTTGTGCAAGTTCCCGAATTTCTTCACGCGTGATCATTTGCAAGACCTCCTGCTGAATTTTGGGTGTCACACTCAGGCGACCTGGGAATGGTGCAGCAAACTTCGCCTGAGTTCGTTCTGGGAGGGTAATTTCTGCTGAATGTGGGCACGGGCATGCTGCACCGATTGCCGTATCTGCTCCACCTGGCGGTCCATCAGCCGTGCAATCTCTTCCACGGTAAAACCCTCCAGCGTGTAGAGCACAAAAGCTTCGCGGTCCTGGGGCTGGACTTCGCGCAGCACAATATCCAGTTGGGCCACCATTTCATCGCCGGCCATGATCTCTTCCGGCGTGCGCATATTCCGGTCGCGAATAATGCTCTCTTCCGGCAGACTGTCATCCGGCTGGTGATACTGGAGCACGTTCTCATCGCTGCCGGTCACATTCTGTATCCCTGCGGGCGCGTCCAGTGAGACATTGCCTGTATCAGCATTGGCATGGATCAGCCGGCGGATGGCCAGCAAGGCCAGCCGGTGAAACCAGCTCTCCAGAGACAACAACTGTATCCCGCCGTCTTCCTGCGAAAGCGCGCTGACAATCACCTCGTCAATTACTTCCTCGCGGGTGATCTGGCCTTCGCGAATCCGGTCGGCCTCAACCTGAAACCGCAACTCCTGGTCACTGAATTCTTCCAGCTTACTCAGGTTCGCGCTCAGCCATGTCTCCACATTCGCGACTGCCGCTCTGTCCGTTCTGGAAGCTCTGCCCTGCTCTGCCGCTTCAGCATGTCTCTTCTCCTCTGCCCTGGGAAGCTTATTCCCGGTGAGGACAGGGATATCCTCGGGCCGCTCGCGTCCACCCCGGCGCGCTGCCTTTCCTGTCCAGTGTCCGCGCAAAACCTCTTTGTGGCTGGTCACCTGTGAGAACAATTCGAGAAAAGCCAACTTAACGGCGGCGATGGCGCTTTCTCCGGACTTCTGCGCGGCCATCAACCCGGAAGGCAGCCGCAAGCTCAAGGACGCGCTGGCCGTGCGGCCAATCTCCTGCTCCACAATGGCATGGAACTTCACCAGGTCTGGTTTGAAGACGTGTAAACGGCGTTGAAGTTTTTGCAGTTGAGACTGAAATTCACTTTCGAGATCGGGTGTCTTGCCTGCTTTATAGCTGATGTGAACGTTCATGTGTGCCTCGGCTGGGAGAAGCTCCCTGAAGAAGGTCCGCAGGCCCTCATTACTTGCAGATTTTACACCTGCCAATAAGACGCGCCAGGAAATTCCTGCGTTGCATAACAATAAAGTTTGGAATTGTAAAACTGATTTCTTGCATTACTGGGGTTTTTCTGAAGTTAGCTGCTGAAAACTGCTGGCGAAAGATCACACGCAGGCGTGACGCAGCTTACATACGCCTATTAGAGCCGGTTAATCATGGATGCAACGTAGCCCGCGCCAAAACCATTATCAATGTTGACGACGCTGACGTTGGAAGCGCACGAGTTCAACATGCCCAGCAAGGCCGCCAGCCCGTTGAAAGAAGCGCCATACCCCACGCTGGTTGGCACTGCGATCACCGGGACCCGCGCCAGACCGCCCACCACGCTGGGCAACGCGCCTTCCATGCCGGCGCAGACGATAATGACGCGGGCCTTGTCCAGTATTTCCCTTCCCGCCAGCAGCCGGTGAATCCCCGCCACACCCACATCGTAAAGATGAGCAACATCATTGCCCATGATTTCCGCGGTCACCAGAGCTTCTTCTGCCACGGGAATATCGCTGGTCCCCGCCGAGACGATGACCACAGTGCCTTTACCGTAATTTGCGGGGTCCTGTTGGAGAACAATGGCCTGCGCCAGTTCGCGGTACTCCGCTTTGCGCACCAGCTTCCTTACTGCCTGAAAGTGGGCGAAGGAAGCCCTGGTGGCCAGCACATTGCCGCCCTGCTCCTTCATGCTCTTAAAAATCTTGGCAACTTGACCGGGAGTTTTGCCCTGGGAGTAAATCACCTCCGGCATGCCGGAGCGCACCCGGCGATGATGATCGACCTTGGCGAACCCCAGGTCTTCAAAAGGCATATGTCGCATGCGGGCCACGGCCTCGTCGGGCGAGACCGCGCCGCGCCGGACTTCCTGCAACAATTTGCGGAGGGATGCGGCATCCATGATGAGATTTCAGATTAACATTAACGGGCGTTTCGCCGATGAAGAACAGAGCAAACTACATCCACCGCAAAGGTCGCAACGCACGCAAAAGAAAGTTGGAGATCAACGGCAGAGATCGCAGAGTGCGCAGAGAAAGACGGAGTATTTTTGTACTGCGTGAAAAGGTTCACTTGAGTTTGGACAAAACAACGGCTTGTAAAACTGACTTGCTACCTGGCAAAGCATCTTAAGAGAAAGCGTACAGCAATTTCTTCTTCTCTACGATCTCTGCGGTTGAGCCCTTACTTCCTTGGCATCCTCTGCGTCCTTTGCGGTTCAGTTGCTTCCTTAGCGGTAAATCAGGAAAACAGCTTGCCCTGTGCAGGGTCCACCCGGCGCGCCAGTTCGAAGTATGTCTTCTTCGCCACGCCGGGCAGGTGGATTTTACGGAAGAACAACGAACGCAGATAACTTTTGCTGAACCATCCAGTGAGATACGCTTCATGCATTTCCGCGCCCAGCATGTCGCCCAAATGCCGCACCAGAAATGCACGTTTTTTGCCGGAGGAAGCAATTCCGGTGGCGATCACCCGCGACAGGTCCTCATGCAGCCGCGCATGGCCTTCGGCTTCCTTATGTACTGTAAGAAACTCCACAATGTCCCGCTGCTCGCGGGCGCTGAAGGGAGTTTGCTTGTCCACCGCAGATGGCCTTTCCGGGCCTGCTGCCGCTGCGAAACCGGACATCCGCGCCACAGGATAATGCGGCACAAGCATGCGCGCTCCAAATGTGATGAAGGCGCGGTCAATCACATCGAAGTAAAACTGGTCCTGGTGCGAACTTCCCGCCCATGGGCCGCTGGCGCACGCGGGGCCCCGGCATTCGTGCTGCACAAAGCGCACAGCTTCTTCAGCGGCATTGGCCAGTTGAAACCGTTTCACCAGCAGCACATTGTGTTTGGGAGAATATACGCAACCCTGGTGGCGCAACTGCGCCAGAATGCTGCGGCGTTCGCCCGCGGGCACCTCTTTGCGGGCCAGTACCCTTGCAAAATCGGCTGTCCCGGCACGCGCGTACACTTCCGGGTAGTCTTCAATCATGGCATTGAAATGGCCGCCTGTGGCCGGAGAAGATTGCTCCAGCCCCATGGAGCGCAGGAATGCATCCACAAGGTTATAGAACGTGGGAGCAAGATCGGGCTGGCTGGCCTGGGCCCGCAGCCGGGCAATGTAAATCCGATAGCTCTCATATTTCTCGAGCGGGGTGGAATTAAAAATGCATACCACATCCTGCGCCACTTGGACGCCGTTCAGGCTCTCACT
>DAHUXF010000352.1 GCA_027307295.1 Acidobacteriaceae bacterium | reverse complement strand
TAAAGCTGCGGTTGTAAGCTTTACGCGCGGCAAAGGCAAAGTAGTGCTCTTTGGTTTTCGCGTCCAGCATCGCGCCCAGACCGAGGGGACATTTCAAATGTTATTCAACGCAATAGAGTGGGCAGGACTGGAATAAAATCCGCAATAAATTTAAAGACCAGATTCGCCATGGAGAACAAACTTTGCAGAGTATCCCTCTAGGTAAAAAAGGGGCCCATTTTTCCGGGCCCCTTTACAGTTGTGGGCGCTTGGAGCACCGTCGCGTGAAAGTTATAAGACTGGATACTGCGCGACATCCCGCCCCAACTCTAACGTTGCACCTGACGCCCTCCAACATCTCATAAAAGCAGACAAACCGCCAAATCGTTGGATGAATCCCACCTTGTTTTTTGCTGTCTCGGGCTTCGCGCAATTTGCGGCTAATTTGATTTATCCAAGCGAAAGCAGAAGGTAAGCGCTGCCAGCCCAAACCGCAAATACCGTTGCTGCTAACGTCAGACGGAAAGCAAAACTATCGAGTAAGTGATTATTTTTGCCGTCAAACATATGAAGACCTTCCCAATTGTGAATTTAAAAACTCTTATTTTGCCAATGTTGCTGTATTGGTATTGGCACCTTTCCTGCCAAAGTCCGCAGTGGCGCAAGGCATTGAAAATGTGAAGAGATCACCGGCAAATAGGTCCGCTTTGGGACGAAAAGATGTTCGTTTTCGACATGTTGGTGTTCGGGAGTGGACAGTGTGCTGAAGGTTACTTTCGTACAAGATCGCACTGACCGTTAGCCCGCCAGCAGGCACAAAAATGACAACCTAAGCTGCAAGAGATAATTAGAAAGCATTTAATACGAGGCTGTCCGCGTAGAATGTTTGCGTTGTTCCTGATGAATTCCTGATGAATTAAAAGAGAGACACCTCATGAAGCATCATCTGATTACGGGTTGTGCCAGCGGTTTTGGATTTGCTCTGGCGGTAACGCTCCTGCAGCGTGGCGATTCCGTGATGGCTTGCGACATCAACGCTGGTTCCATGGAGCCGTTGCGCGCATATGCCTCCCCGGAACGCCTGCAACTCCGGCAGCTTGATGTACGCGATCCCGCACAGTGGGAACAAACCATGCAGACCGCGGCGCAGCTCTGGCCCAGAATCGATACAGTAATGAATGTTGCCGGAGTATTGCGCCCGGACTTTGTTCCTGACATTCTGAACGCCGATATCGATCTCACTCTGGATGTCAACACCAAAGGCGCGATCTTTGGAACCCAGGCGGCTTTTCGCGTCATGCGCAACCAGGCTGACCAGGATGGCCGTGGGCACATTATCAACATTGCTTCCATGGCCGGCATTGCGCCGGTGCCTGGACTTTCTGTTTACTCGGCTTCAAAGTTTGCGCTGCGGGGGTATTCGCTGGCCATTGCGCATGAGCTCAGGCAATTTGGCATCTCTATTACAGTGGTCTGTCCCGCCGGAGCAGACACGCCCATGGTCCAACCCTATAAGCACAAAGAAAAAGCGGCATTGATCTTCAGTGCGCCTTTGCTGACTGCTGGCCAGGTCGTCAGAGCCATTGTGGACCGTGGCCTGGTCAAGCGACCACTGGAGATTGTTCTGCCCGGACCGCGCGGATTGCTGGCGAAGCTGGCTGGCAGTTTCCCTGCGCTGGCCTCGCTGCTGGCCGGATCAATGATGCGCACCGGCATACGCAATCAGGCGAAAATCACTTAACCCAGAGTGACGCGAAGGATGCAAGGAAAACGAACTAAACCACAAAGAACTTGAGGGGAGGAAAACTTGCCGCGTGATTACTCGGAGAGAAGCTGAGCTGAAATTTCGATTTTGTGGATATTTTTTCTGACGCGTATAAATCATTGGTAAGTTTTTTTTTCCGAGCAAAAGTATTCCGCCAGATAAGAAGTGCCCACGGCCACAAAGCCAGTACTGATTTTAGGCGGGAGCCACATGTGTGCAATCATATGGCGAGAGTGGTGGTTTCTTACCTCAACGGAGAGGAAGATTCGACGCTGCTGTTCGCGAATAGGTTGATTCCATTCAGAATCCGCCAACGAAGGCATTCGGATAAAACACCTTTCCCCTACATTCTACTCTGCGTGTTTTTTAATGAAACGCAAGTACCTGCCATCTGGATGTCCATTACAGGGAGGACCGTTATGCCCTTCGAAGATGGATCGGCGACGCCGGTCAGTGCAGGCAGTGAGGAGATTTCCTCAGCTTACCCTTTTAAAACCAAGAATATTGATATCCTCGACTCTTCCATGAGTTACATTGATGAGGGCCAGGGAGACCCAATCGTTTTTCTCCACGGAAATCCCACTTGGTCCTACCTATGGCGCAACGTCATCCCGCACTTGACTCCCTTGGGCCGTTGCATCGCGCCTGACCTGATCGGGATGGGAAGATCAGGAAAACCTGCCATTCAATATGGCTTTTTTGAGCACTTTAAGTATCTAGACGAATTTCTACAGAAACTGGCACTCGATAGGATCACTCTCGTTATTCATGATTGGGGATCTGGACTAGGGTTCCACTATGCCAATCTGAACCGGAACAAGATCCGAGGCATTGTGTTCATGGAAGCGCTAATAAAACCCTATCCGACCTGGGATGAGTTCCCAGCGCGAAGCGCGCCAGCTCAGTTGCGAGATGCGTTCCGGGCCTACCGCTCTGATAAGGGACGTGACCTGATCATGAAACAAAACCTTTTCATGGAACAAACGAAGGCCCTGGCCGGACGTCCGCTAACTCCTGAAGAGGTTGCCTTCTATGAAGAACCTTTCCCTACTGAGGAATCCCGCGGAGTCATTCTGAATTGGGCGCGAAATATTCCCATTGCAGGTGATCCGTCTGACGTCGCCAGAGCAGTTGCCGACTATGCAAACTACCTCAAACAAACAATGATACCCAAGTTACTGTTCTATACCCTTCCGGGAGCAATTCTATTAAAAGAAGATGTTGATTGGTGCACCCAGAACCTGCCGCAATTGTCCTCCGTGAACCTGGACCCCTCGAACGGGCCTGTTCCGATTCATCTGCTTCAGGAAAAATTTCCTCATCAGTTGGGCCAAGCCATTGCTGAATGGTATCGCGACACTGGTCTTAGCGGAAGTTAAGAAGCGGTTTTCGTTGAAAAAGCAATGTCGCGCCATAAAGAAGAAGCCACTGATATCCATGGTCCATAGGGACATGGCGTTGAAACAATACCTTATCTGAGTTCGCTGGCAAGGCAGGAAGTTCTCGCGGTCTTTCACCTTGCTGCGGGCCAACGCTGGCTCAGCCCGTCGTGGTCAGGCTGAGCCAGCTTTAGGAAAGTGCCAATCCCTATTCAACTGTTTCTTTTCTGAATGGCAAATCTCATCGAGAGCGGATTTGTGAATCGGGTTGGCCCCGCAAAATCAATAGTCTTGACTGTCTTATTTGGCGAAACATCTCTGTTTGGCGTCCTGCTCGCGCCCGCGAGCTAAGTGCAGGACGCTTAGAACGCACATTGCAGTTACACATGAATCCAGTTGCACCAAACAACCACCGAGGACAAGATTAAATGACCCATAGTGAGCATGTTGGCAATGACTTGGCAGACCGTAGTTCTCAAACTGGACCTGAAGATTCCGGGAAGAATCCGGCTGCCAGCGCCGCAGATAGCACTATATCTACGAAGAGCGGATTTGACTACTACGATTACATCATCGTTGGTGCCGGCGCCGCA
>DAHUXF010000351.1 GCA_027307295.1 Acidobacteriaceae bacterium | reverse complement strand
CAAGCTGCAAATCGCGCGGCTTACAGCGTATGGCGAACCATTCAAAACTTTCTCCAGTGACGTGCGCCTCAACGGCCCGGAGACGGTGCTGGAAAATATTTTACTGGCCCACAATGGCGCTCGCCTGACCGGCTCATTCGCTTATGACACGGAAAAGCGTAGTTATCGCTATGACCTGACCGGGGCCAATATCGATCTGGCCAATCTCCGCCGCCTGGATCTGCCGCGCCTGGCGGTTGAGGGCCAAGCCGGGTTCCACATTACCGGTTCGGGCAGCGCAGACGCGCCGGTGCTGAACGGCCAGATTGATTTGCGCGATATTGTGCTGAACCATGAAACTGTGGGCAGCATGACGGTGCAGGCAGAGACCCAGGGAGAAGATGTGCTTCTCCGCGGACGCTCCAACTTCGATCACGCTGACCTTGCCGTAGATGGCAAAGTCCATCTTCGCGGCGACTGGCCGGGCCTGGTCACCTTCAAGTTTGCCCGCCTCGATTTTGATCCGCTGATCCGCGCTTTCTTTCAGGGACAGATCACCGGACATTCGTCAGTGGCTGGTCTCGTTGAGATTCGCGGGCCCATGCGGCGGCCCGGCAGCCTTTCTATTACCGGCGACGTCACCCAGCTTTCCGCTGACGTGGAAAACTTCAAACTGCAAAACAGCGGCCCCATTCACTTTGGCATTGAGAGTGGAGCGCTCAAGGTAAATGAATTTCACCTGACCGGGAATGAGACAGATGTGGCGATGCAAGGCAGCGTGCAGCTCGGCGGCGAACATGCACTGGCGATTCGCTCTCAGGGAAAATTGAACCTGAAGCTGTTCCAGGCTTTCAATCCCAACCTGATTGCTTATGGCCCCGCTACATTTACCGTGAATATTGCCGGCAATCCCGCCCGGCCCATGCTGAGCGGAAAACTGGAACTGCAGGATGCTTCCGTTTCGTTCCTGGACCTGCCCAACGGGCTCAGCCACATCAATGGTTCGCTGGTGTTTGCCCAGGACCGCATGCAGATTGAAAAACTCACGGCCCATACGGGCGGCGGTGAGTTGAATGTCGGCGGATTCCTGGCGTATCGCCACGGCCTGTATTTTGAGCTTACCGCTACCGGCAATGACGTGCGTCTGCGCTATCCGCCCGGAGTAAGTTCGTCGGCTGATGCCACGCTGCGGTACACCGGTTCAGCCAAAAGCTCGCTGCTTGCCGGTGATATTGTCATCAACCGTTTTGGCATGAATCCGCGCTTTGATTTTGCCAATTATCTCGCGCAAAGCAAAAAAACGCCGGTCATTTCCACGCTGAATCCGTTTCTGGATAATATGCGGCTGGACCTGCACATCACCTCCACGCCGGACCTGCGCGTGGAAACCTCGCTGGCCAAGCTCTCCGGCGATCTTGATCTGCATGTGCGCGGAACGGCGGCGCGTCCAGCGGTCCTGGGGCGGGTGAATATTGCTGAAGGCGATATCTTCTTCGCGGGCACCAAGTATCGCCTGGAGCGCGGCGATATCACGTTCAGCAACCCGCTTTCCATTGAACCGGTGATCAACATGGATATGGCGGCACGTGTGCAGGATTATGATGTCACCATCGGCCTGCATGGGCAGGTTTCCGGCGGCAAGGGGTTGAGCATGACGTATCGCTCCGATCCTCCGCTTTCCAATGCAGACATCATTGCGCTGCTGGCGTTTGGCCGCACCCGCACGCAGGGCCTATACACCGCGAGCCAGCCCAGCCCGAACCAGAACGATACGGCTTCCACATCGAACGCGATTCTGGGGGAGGCGCTGAACGCCACATTCAGTGACCGCGTGCAGCGTCTCTTTGGCGCCAGCCGCGTCAAGATTGATCCGCAGTTTATAGGTTCGGAAAACAATCCCAGCGCCCGCGTCACCATTGAGCAGACCATCAATAACAACATCACGTTTACCTATGTCACCAGCCTTACGCAGTCTGCTGAAACGGTTATTCAGCTGGAATACAACATTGATAAAAATGTCTCCATCGTGGCTGTCAGGGACCAGAACGGCATTTTAGGATTTGACGTGCACGTCCGCCGGCGGAAGAAATAGAACGCATGACTGGAAATGGAGCACAGCCGTTTGCCGCACAACGCAGCGCCATGGTGGACCGGCAGCTCCGTCAACGCGGTATTCGGGATGAGCATTTGCTCGCCGCCATGGAGCAGGTGCCGCGCCATGAGTTTGTGAGCCGGGAGAGATGGAGCGATGCCTATGCTGACCATCCGGTTGGCATCCCTGAACAGCAGACCACCTCACAGCCTTACATCATTGCAGCCATGCTCCAGGCAGCGCAGATCAAACCGCAGGACCGCGTGCTGGAAATCGGCGCTGGTTCCGGCTATCAGACCGCGGTTCTCTCCGTGCTGGCCCGGCAGGTGATTGCCATGGAACGCTATGCTTCGCTGGCTGATGCGGCCTGCGACACCTTGGAAAGGCTGGGCTATGGCAACGTGAAAGTTGTCACCGGCGATGGTTCTTTGGGATATCCGGAAAGCGCGCCCTACGATGCGATTATTGTCTCAGCCGCCGCGCCGCGCGTTCCGCCCGCGCTGGCAGATCAGCTCGCACCCGGCGGGCGGATGGTGCTTCCCGTAGGCGACGCCCACCAGCAGGTGCTGCAACTTGTGAGTCGCGATGAGCAGGGCGGCATCTCCGTGCAGACACTGGAAGGCTGCCGTTTTGTTCCGCTGATTGGGGAGCAGGGGTTCAAGACGTAAAGGTGGTCCGAGCTGGTTTTTCTGCGCGAATCTTTTCTGCACGATTTTCTTCCGAGATCTTCTTTCCGCACGACTTCTTTCTGTACTATCTGCGGCGGCTTGCCGCTTGCGCTAAAACCTTGCTGCTTGCGTTAAAATAATCTGTGCCTCTTCTCACCAACATCAAAACCACGCTGGAGATGATCAAGTGGGAGCACTCGATCTTTGCGCTTCCGTTTGCGCTCTGCGGGGCGATGCTGGCGGCGGGAGGTGTGCCGGCGGGGCACCAGTTGGCGTGGATCATTGTCGCCATGGTTTCCGCGCGCTCGGCGGCCATGGCTTTCAATCGCGTGGCCGACGCCCGCATTGATGCCGCCAATCCGCGCACAGCCATGCGCGCTATTCCTGCAGGCGCACTTTCGCTTCGGTTTGCTACCACGTTTGTGGCCATCACCTGCGCCCTCTTTGTGCTTGGAGCAGCTGAACTGAACCGTGCCACCCTGTATCTTTCGCCCGTGGCGCTGGCGGTGGTGCTGCTGTATTCATACACCAAAAGATTCACCCGTTGGTCGCACCTGGTGCTGGGATTTGCCCTGGGCATTGCGCCCGCAGCTGCGTGGATCGCCATCCGAGGCTCACTCGATCCGCGCATTCTTCTGCTCACAGCGGCAGTTACGTTTTGGGTGGGCGGATTCGACGTGCTCTATGCCTGCCAGGATGTTGAGTTCGACCGCGCAAATTCTCTCAACTCCATTCCCCAGGCCCTGGGCATTCCCCGAGCTTTAATGATAGCCCGCACTTTGCACCTGCTCATGCTGGCCCTGCTGGTTGCGCTGGTCCTGGTTTTTGGGCTGGGCAAGCTGGCCATGCTTGGAGTGGTGGTGGTGGCCCTGCTGCTGGCTTATGAACACTCGCTGGTTTCAGCCAACGATCTGAGCAAGCTGAACGCAGCATTTTTTACCATGAACGGCGTAATCGCCGTGGTGTTCTTTGTGTTTGT
>DAHUXF010000350.1 GCA_027307295.1 Acidobacteriaceae bacterium | reverse complement strand
ATTGGTCATTGAGCAGGCTGCCGGTTTGCATTGCCAAGACGCAGTATTCGTTTACCGATAATCCGAAACTGCTGGGCGCGCCCACAGGCTGGACGCTCAATGTAACCGATGCATCGCTCTCAGCCGGCGCAGGGTTTGTGGTGGTGATTGCCGGTAACATGATGTTGATGCCCGGCCTGCCCAAGGTTTCACGAGCTGCCAGCATTGATGTGGATGCTAAAGGAAACATTACCGGCATTTGATCACAATTAAAGCACGGGCGAAAATTGGCAGTTCAGCGCCGGCTGCCCAGGGCGCGCGCAGGCAGCATCATGATGGCCCGCAGGAACTCCAGGACTCCGCCAACGGCAATGCCAACGATGCGGAAGGGCAGCAAAAGCAGCCAGACAAAGGGATAGAGAACCACGGCCATCAGCGCCAGCGGCCAGCAGAGTATGAGCAGAATGCACCACAAAATGAAGGTCATGGATCACCTCTCTTTGCTAATACGCCAGAGACCGCAAAAAGGTTCCGTTTATCAGCCAGCGTTGCTTACCGTGAAGAGTTGGAATGCCCCCAGTTAGAAAGACGTTTCAGCGGTAGAAATTGTTTTTATCGGGAGAGTGCTGAACGGCAGGTCCACAGCTTCACAACTGTAGGTCAGGCGGAACTGGCCAAGGTTGTTTTCAATATCAATGGACGCGCCCGGTTGCAGCAATAGTGCGCCATTGATAGAGCCATTTGCCCCCTGGCCAATCTTTACCCCTCCGGAAGACGACTGCACCAGAACAATCCCATTCCATTGCAGAGTGGCATTGCTGATGTCAAGTTTATTGGCGATGACCAGAATGCCGTATCCCGTGAGGGACGCATTGTTCTGCAGGGACAAAGTTGGATCACTGAAAACAACAATTGCAGGATTTGTACTGCTGCCGTAGCTGGCGGCAAGTTTCCCTGCCGTCACCTGAAAATAGCTGGGCTTGTTCATACTGGCGGCAACCAGGTTGTTGACCGCTGCAATTTCATTCTGCACGATCTGCGGCGTTGCCGGCTGATAAAGGGCGGGATCTGGCTGATTGCCATTCCGTCCCTGGAAGAGCGCAGGACTGCCGTCAGAGACTGTGACGGTGGGAACCTGCTGTCCCGATGTCGCGGAGGTTGCGAAGATCTGGGGCGCGGCGAGATTCAGATTTGTGTAGCACGCCGGATTGGCAGGCTCACAGCCCCCAGTGCTGCTCACTCCTGGCAGAGTCAGCTGCAGCTTGCTTCCGTCCGTTCCTCCGCTTGCAATGGTCCCGCTGCGGGGGGGCATGGACGAAGTGTCAGTCATCCCGGAAGCACCGTTGAATAGGGAAGTGCCGGACGGAGAGGGGTCTGCATTCAGGATGGTGGTCCCGCTGCTTGCGGTAATAAAGCGTGGGGTGGCATCGGTGCCCCGTATCCACCATAGCCCTGGCGTACAGCTATTGCCGTTCAATCCGGTGCCATCCGCCTGGCATGATCCGTTCGCGGCCTGAACAAGGCTCAGTCTTACCTGGTTGAGGGCCTGCTCCAGTTGCGCACTGGCGCTGGCACTGTCAGCAGCCAAAGGAGAAATTGCCGAGCAACTGCTGCTGGTGGCCAGGGTGCCATCCAGCAGGTGTACGCGTCCATCAATGGTTACAGAGGGCATTCCCAATCCGCTGGAGAGAACTGGAACTGCGTTGCTGGCGCCCAGCGTGAGTGCTCCGGGGGGACGGATGGCAGGCGCTACCACCTCAGCCCGCAGCAGTTTCCTGGCGCCAGCGGGGCCGTTGGCCTGCGGCGTGGCAGCCAGTGAGGTCAACATGTATACGGTCTGCATTCCATTCGCATCACAGGAAGGACTTGCTCCACCGGGGGAAAGTTGTTCCGTCTGGCCGTCCCAGCAGATGCGCGTATCCAGCGCAGCGGGGGCGCATGTCTGGTCCACGCAATAGTTCGGGAGCATGGTGCGGTTGGTTTTCATGTTCACGCGAATCCACTTGTAGCCTAACTGTCCTGCGGCTGTGGCCAGTGAAGTCTGCGGAGGCAGTTGCCATTTGGACGTGCTGGGGAGCGTTGTGCACTTTACCGCTGGAGATGATCCAGAATTGAAATCGTGGCAAAGCTGATCGTCAAAATATGGGCTGGTTGGGTCCGTCGGATCCACCGTTTCTCCCCCGGAAGGATTGAGAATGTAAAGCACGCCGCCAGCGTTTCCTGCAATGTCCTGCGGTAAGAGATCGGCCAGGCCGCCGTTGGTGGTGGAAGGATACCGGACGCGGTCCCGCACTTCTTCCAGCCCGGATTTGGCGGCGTAATAGGCTTTCAGCCCGGAGCCGTAATTTGCGTCGATGCGTGTTTCCGTGTCTGACGACAACAGCATCAGCAGCCCAATCGCGGAGAGAAGCAACAGCGCGAACAAAGTCAACACCAATGCCATGCCGCGTTCGTCTTGCCGCTTTGTTTTGGCAATAGTTTTTGCCATTATTGGTTCACCATAGAAGTTGCGGAGAGTGACGCGCGCATGGAACTGCCGCTTTCCGGATCTCTGCCGGCCAGAAGACTCAGATTGATCTTGACTGTTTTAATGGTAGAGATGGTGCTTTGTCCGGCAGGAGTGGAAATATCCACGCCCGGCCCAACATTGACCGGCTGGCCATTTTGATCGTAGTAGGCGAAAAGATCTTCGCCGGATTGCCCTGCTCCTGTGCCCGGAGGCATTACGTTTGTGGTTTCTGCGTAGGTAGGACTGGAAGGCTGATGCAACGAATCCTGCGGTCCTTTGATCATCGCGCTGCGCCGGATGCAGGGGCAGTTGCTGTCCGCCGGGTCGCTGGCAACATAAACGATATTCACGCTGTATACATTGCCATCGTTATTTACGTCGCCTTCCAGCAGGACCTGCGTGGGAGAAACGCTCACCAGTCCGGCAGCCACTTTAGTGCTGTCGCCTTGCGGATTGGAATACATGCTGGCGCTGGGATATCCGGCCATATGCAGGTCGCGGACCATCTGATTCACAAATTCACGGGCCTGCTGGTTCAGGTCCAGCTTCATTGCCTCTGCCGCTGATGATTTCTGCATCCGGTTGATCTGTTCAAACACTGCGCCCGTGACCGTGGCCAGGATAGCGAGCACCATTAATAACTCCAGCAATGTATATCCGCGCATGGATGCGTGGACCATACTGCCAGCAGGAGCGGAATGGCGCTTTATCGTCAGAAATCCCCCCGGTACTGGCGCAGCGTGTAGGGAATGGTAAATATGGCAGCGGGAGAGGTGTTTCCAGAAAGTATTTTTGCGCTTACCGTCACCAGTTGCGTCGAGGGCGTCGGCCCGTTGTCCACGTTCCAGCGGATGTCATAGACAGCTCCGTTTCCGGGGCCGCACATTACATAGCGCATAGAGTAATTAGGGACCTGAGGCTGGGAGAAATCGACGCTTCCAGCAAAAGCGCCGCTGCCAATCAGTGGCGAGCCTCCGGGCGCGGTCTGGATGGTAAACACGTTGCCGGCGCAGTCGGTCATGGTTGTTCCCGCCGCCGCGCTTCTGGGGATGGCGACAATCTGCTCCATCGTGCTTTCTGCCAATGTGACCGCTGTGGTATGCAGCTTTGATCTTCCGTTGTTTGCCTTGGCCACGCCAATGACCATGATGCCGCCCAGAAGACCCACAGCCAGCACCACCATAGCAATCATCAATTCAATCAGGCTGAATCCTTCAATGGGGTTGAATCCAC
>DAHUXF010000034.1 GCA_027307295.1 Acidobacteriaceae bacterium | reverse complement strand
GTGCTCAAGATCAGCTTTGCTGCCCAGTTCGGTGACGGTCTGTCCATTCACGCTCACGCGTCCCTGCGTGATCAGTTCTTCAGCTTTTCGCCGGGACGAAATTCCCGCGGCGGCGATGATCTTTTGCAGTCGTTGGGGAGGCATTCTCAGCCTCCCGTGCTCTCATTGGCGATCTGTCCGGCCACCTGTTCGTCGGTCTGATTATGTTCAGGGTCAGAAGAAACGGCGGGCTCGGTCACGTTTTGCGGAACTTCTGCTTTGTCTTCTTCCATCTGCTCCACCCCGCCGTCATCGTCCGGGACGCCCGTGGCATCAGCCACGGCGCTTTCGCCGGCAGGGAACAAATCGTCCTGCAGCTCGCCGGCTGCAAGTTTTTCAAACTCTTCCAGGCTGGGCAGTTCGCCCAGGTCGCGCAAGCCAAAGCGCATCAGGAAGTCTTTAGTGGTTTTGTAGAGCATCGGCCTGCCCACCACAGCTTTGCGTCCGGCTGTGGTGATGAGCTTGCGTTCAAGCAGCGTGCCAATCACACCGGAGGCGTCCACGCCGCGAATGTCGCTGATTTCGGGGACCGTAACCGGCTGTTTATAGGCAATGACAGCCAGCGTTTCCAATGCCTGCAGGGAGAGCCGTATCGGCGGCTTCAGGCTCTTGGAAAATCCACGCACCACGCCATGATGCTCCGGCTTGGTAGACATGCGATAACCGTTGGCCACCTCCCGTATTTCAATTCCGTGGTCAGGATTGGTGTAGTCCGCCATCAGCTCTTCCAGGTAGGGTTTCAACAGTCCACGCAGCTCGGCCTTTTCAGATTTCTCTTTGGCGCGTTTCGCTGAACGGACATCTGCTTCAGGAGCTATGGCTTCAGATTCCACAGCTCCCAGGTGGTCCTCCGCCTTTTCAGGGAGAGGCTCGGCTGGGATCAGGGGCTGAGCTTCTGCAGAAGATTGTGGAGCAGCGTTCAGCGCCAGCAAATCGTCTTTGAGCAAAGCGGCCATCTGGTCCAGCGTGATGGGGTCTTCTGCTGCGTAAATCAATGCTTCGAGTTGGGCTTTAATGCTCATGTGTTCAACAATTGGTCATTGGCAAAAAAGTCTTGCCCAAAATCTCGCGACTTTTTGACTGGCAGCAGCTTCAGCAGAGCAAAGGTGCTGATGGCTTCTATCGCCAGTCATCTTTCACGGCGGCGCCTTCACCCATTACCGTATCAAACATGGGGTGCTTCTTGATCAGCACCTCGCCAAACACTTTTTCCTGCCGCAGCAGGATGGCTTGCAGCCGCACCAGCTCCAGCAGCGCCAAAAATGATGAGATGAGCGCATGGCGCGTGGTGATGTGCTGCAATAAACGCTTCAGCCGGATAGGACGGTCTTCCAACAGCAAGCGGCGGCGGAAGAACTCGATCATCTGTCCTACCGTGACCGTTTCTTCATCCACCTGCAGGACCGGACGAGTCCTGGCCCGGTCCAGAATCTCCTGAAAAGTACGCACCAGGTCCACTACGTCCGCCGCCAGCTCCGGCTCCGTGCCTTCAGCATCTTTGAATTCCTTGAGCGATGGATTGCTGACGACAGCTTCTTCAATCTGCTGTTTCTGCATCAGCATCTGCGCAGCATTCTTATACTTTTCATGCTCCAGCAGGCGTTGTACCAGCTCTTCGCGCGGGTCTTCCAGTTCTCCTGTGGCCGCATCAGGATCACGCGGCAACAGCATCTTGCTCTTAATATGGATGAGCAGGGAAGCCATGTAAATGAACTCCGCCGCAATGTCCACATCCAGCTGCTTCAGGTTTTCCACATATCCCAGGTACTGCGCGGTGATTCTGGCAATCGGAATATCGTAGATATCAATATCCTGTCTGCGGACAAGGTCCAGCAGAAGGTCAAGCGGGCCGTCATAGACGGCGCCCACGCTGACCGAGAATGGAAATTCATTGGTCATTGGCTTAGCGATCTGCGGCGTAGCGGATTGTAAATTCTCTGCCATGAAATAGCATTTGAGCGCAGCCTACCGGCCACGATTTCTAAAAAATGCCGCACCGGCAGGGAGCCGGCACCAGACATGATTCTAAATGTTATCGGGTGCTCTTGCCGTTGCCGCGCTGTGGAGTACTCGTCTTTTTTTTGGATAACAAACCGAATCAGCGCTGATTATTTCGGAAATGACGCTGCATATATCCGGTTATTCTTAAGCCGGAGCGACCAAAGGGAGTGAAGGCGCATCGAAGAACCTCGGTCCAGTGTCCTTCGCCATGCCGATTCAGGGAGTTCTCAGGATAAAGCTGCGATGCTTATTGTAAGGCGGTATAGTCGCTTTCGTATTCCTGGATACTCTCATTGTGAGCACCTACAGACAGCATGGCGATGCCATCGATCTTCCTGATCCAGCTATCCGCGCGTCCACCAAACTGCCAGTGCTTCTGGAGAAACTTGGGAGGCAGAACATAAGGGTGCAGATATCCATCCTTATCTTCGGCGAGTAGAACTAAGACATTTACAGGAGGGTTTTCGAACTCGAAGTTCCATGCTCTGTCTTGCTCGGCGGACGCATGAACGCCCACCTTTCTACCCTTACGAGTAATAAAGATTTCGCGCTTGTCCTTCCTCAGTGGGTGGGTTTTATTAACTCTCTCCAACCATGTAGCGACCCGAATATCCCGTCTCTCTTCGTCTGTTTTTGCGTTTCCAATTGATTCCGGGGAACGCAAGGGAGGCGCATCCGTCCCCGTCATCGTAAGGTCTTTTGTAGAACCCAGTTGCAGCAGCCCCATGGATTGCCGCACCGCAACCATCGTCTCTTCAGCTGCCTGCGTAGCTTTTTCCGCCCCGTGCTGGATGATCTTTTGCAATTTGCCGGGATTCTGCGCCAAATCTCGCCGCCGTTCGCGGATAGGAGCTAAATGCGCGTTTACGCTGGGTACAGCCAGCGCTTTGCATTCCACGCAGGTGATGGTTGCCTGGGTGCAGCCCTGCGTAATGTAGGCCAGCCGTTCGCGGTCGCTGAAGATCTGGTGCAGGTTGCCCACCGGACAGCGCTCCGGACTGCCACGATCGCTCAATTTAGGCCGGTCGGTCACGCTGTTCTTGATTTTCTCTTCCACCACAGCCGCTTCGTCGCTCAGCAGAATTGAGTTCCCATACGACTTCGACATCTTCCGCTTGTCTGTGCCCAGCAGCTTGGGTGAGGGCGTGAGCAGGATTTGCGGCTCCGGCAGAACTGGTTTGCCTTCCAACTTGTAAAACTGGTTGAAACGCCGCGCCACCTCGCGGGTAAGCTCAATGTGGGCCGCCTGGTCTTCGCCCACAGGCACAAAATCCGGCTGGTAAATAAGGATGTCTGCCGACTGCAGCAGCGGGTAGCCCAAAAAGCCGTACATGTGCAGATCTTTATTCGGCATCTGCAGCTGCTGTTCCTTGTAAGTGGGAACGCGTTCCAGCCAGCCCAGCGGGGTGATCATGGAGAACAGCAGGTGAAGCTCCGCATGCTGGCGCACATGGGACTGGACAAAGATGGCGCACTTTTCCGGATCGAGTCCCGCAGCCAGAAAATCCACCACCACTTCAAGCGTATGGTCGGCCAGGCGCGAAGTTTCATCGTAGTCCGTGGTCAGCGCGTGCCAGTCTGCAACAAAGAAAAAACAGCTATACGTATGTTGCAGCTTGACCCAGTTTTGCAGGGCCCCAACGTAGTTGCCCAGGTGCAGTTTTCCGGTGGGACGCATGCCGCTGAGGACACGCCGACGCGGGTTTTGTTCTTTGTCTGGCATGGTTTGTGCTTAGTGGTTGCTCAACTCCCGCCGTCGCCTTCAGGATGACGGCAGAAGAGCATGTTGCTGGTAAGTGTTGCGGACATACTGCGCAACGCCGAAGACGATGGTATCACGCGAATCTACTTTGAATCCTTGGCCGCGCCCGCCGGTTGTGGAGCAATCGACTTTACCTTCACCGGTTTGGCGGGAATGCCCACCGCTATGGTGAACGGATCAATGTCTTTTGTCGCCACGCCCATTGAGCCCAGCAATCCATGTTCCTGCACGCGCACGCCGCTCATCACCGTGGAGTGATAGGTAATTCGCGCTCTGGGGCCGATTTCCGTCCGCCGGTTGGTGACGATCATGCCGTCATTCAAGTCGTGATCGTGCGAATAAATGTTCGCGTAGTCGGAAATGGAGATGCCTTCGCGGACAATGATTTCTCCGCGATCATCGAGCAGCACGTATTTGTGGATCACGGAAGTGTCTTCAATTGTCAGGTTATAACCGTAAGAAACTTCCACGCCATGGAAGATTTTCACATTTTTGCCGATGTGCTTGAGCACATGTTTGGCAATCATGGCGCGTACGCGAAAGCCCAGCCAGTGGTTGAGTCCCAGCGGTGACCGGTCGTACATCATCCAGAACCATATCAGGGGTTTGCGTTCGACATATTTCTGCGCATCCACATCCCCGTAATATTCCGGTTCCAGAGTGGCGTTGCGCGGATCAAAATTGTGCACCAGCGCCTGTTCCGCCACCGGAGCGCTGGGAGAAGGGTCGGTGAAGGGCCGCCCCAGGTAGAGTTCGTGCAGGGTATTACGCACCACAATGCTGCGGTGCTCCACGTCAGGAATGGAGAACTCCTGGTCCAGTTTTTCCAGCCACGACAGGAACGTCTTTTCCGCCTGGGGGATAGGTTGCAGATTGCGATATTCGTAGCGCGGCATGCAGCCCTCAATCAGCTTTCAGAAATTAAACATCAATAATAAACGATAGGCGAACCCATGGCTCGTGCGAACCTATGGCTCGCCTGCCTGCGTCTTCAGATTCCTGCCATGCCCCGGTCGATTCACTGATTCAAGGGGCCGCTACCTTTTGGTGCAATACTGTCAACCCACTCACATGGTTACTTCAGTACTCTTTTGGGACTCGCAGTTTCCAATTATAAAAAATAGGTTCCGGATACGTTTGACTGCATTTGCAAGGACAAGATTGTTATGTGCAGGTTGGTACAGTGGTCCAGGAGAATCGCGTGCGCTTGTCTGGTTGCGCTCTTTGTTATGTGCGGCCTGGCGCTCCACGCCCAGGACGATGGGTTCAAGCCCGTCCCGATCCTGACTGGCTCTGCTGCGTACTTTACACGCGTAACAGGCGGGCAGTTCCAGAATACGCCTTCAGTCAGCCCCCTGCTTCTCATGCCCTTTGGCGATAAGTGGTTGCTTGAGGCTAAAGGCAACTATTCAGATACTTTCGCCAAGGAAGCTGGCGACAACTACTACGGGAGCACCACCGCCTACGGCCTGGGTTATGCCCAGGTGGATTACATCACCAAGTATGTCACCGTGACTGGAGGGCGATTCATTACTCCTTTCAATATTTACGGTGAACGGTTTGGGCCCAACTGGATTCGCGCCCTGCAAATTTCACCTTTGTGTTCGCCCCTTACCAGCGGCTCCGCGTTAGGTGGCATGTTGCATGGCGGCTTTCCCGCAGGTTCAGAAAACGTCAATCTTAATTACGCCGTCTACTTTTCCACCAACAATACACACCACCTGCTGGCCACGGACCGGTCAACCGGCGGACGTCTAGGATTTTTCCTGCCCCGGCAACGGGTGGAATTCGGCGCATCATTCCAGCAAGTTTTGCAACTTGACCGTCCGCACTCATCGGGCGCTTATTTGCTATGGCAGCCTTATCGCGCTCCGTTGAGCGTGCGTTCAGAATATGTGCGCTCATCCGGCACCAAAGGCAGCGGATACTGGATTGAATCAGCGTACCGTCTGAGCCAGATTTCACCGCTGCGCAGGCTGGAACTGGTCGGCCGGGGACAACAGTTCTTTGCCGCGGCAAACCTGAGTGCAGCCACCATCAAAAAGCTCGGCGCATTTGGCAAGGACACAACGCAAGCTGATTTGGGCTTGAACTACTATTTCCGTAGCGATGTCCGGGCCTCACTCAGTTATGGCCGGCAATTTGTTCTGGGCACAAATACAAATACAAATCTCTGGACCGTGGGCATGACCTATCGCTTCCTGATGCCACTGGGCCCGACCGGGAGGTCCATGTGAAGATGAACCGTTTTGTTGTTGCCGCATTTTTTGCATTTGCGCTTCTGCTGGCCGTCTCCGCCTTTGCCGGAACTGGCAGCAAGGATTCTCCAGCGCCTGCTGTGACGGCCACTTCAGGAGGCAGCACGCAGGACGAAGACATGCGTCTGGAAGGCGAAAAAAGATTTCGAGCCAACTGCGGACGCTGCCATATGGCGCCTCCCAAGTTCGCCCCGCGCATGGTCGCAACCATTGTGCGGCACATGCGTGTTCGCGCCAATATTACAGACGAAGACCGGCGGCAGATTCTGCGCTACATGGCCCAATAATCCATTCATCCCATGCGAAAACTCTCCATTTCATTCCGCAAAAGACCGGCCATGCTTTGCATGCTCGGCATTGTGCTCCTGCTGGCTGCCAAGCTGGCGGTCAGTCAGGTCCATGTGATTGAAGTCCTGGCGGACAAAGACAGCGTGTTCAAAATTGCCGGGCAGAGCAAACCGGAAATTACCGTCAAGGCGGGAGAGTCTGTTCTTCTGCGGATTGTTGCGCGGAAAGGCAAGACCTGGAACCGCGACGGCACAGTCCATGGCTTTACGCTGCTGCGGGCGAAAGACCACGGCAAAATTCCGGGTTGGAACCTTGAGCTTAAGCCGGGCATGCAGGAATTCAATCTTACAGCTCCCGGAGAGCCAGGCGAATATGAGGTCTTGTGCACTGTTATATGCAGTGAAGACCATGAAGGTATGCGCATTAAATTTGTTGTGACGCCCTGAAAAACTTCAATTTCATATGGATGGTTGTTGAATGTTGTTCCTGCGTAATCAGAAGCGTAAAGGAGGACAACCTTTGAGGAAGCACATGCTAGGTAAAACAAAAATTATTTCGTCTTTGGTCATCGTCTTGATAGCGTCTTACACATTTGGCAAGGACAAGGAAAAAGATGCGCTGGTGAATCTGCATGGCGCAATCATGGACAGTCAATGCGCGTACAACGTCCACTCGGATGCTCATTCCCATGACTGGATGACCAAACGCGGTATACAAGGCGCCAGCGACGAAACAAGCTGCACCCAGCATTGCGTGAAAGACATGGGTGGAACATACGTGCTGGTGGTTAAGGACGAAGTTTATAAACTTGAAGACCAGCTCCAGCCTGAGCCGTTTGCCGGAAAAAAGGTCAAGGTCAACGCGACTTTGGATGCAAGGACGCATACCTTGCATGTGCTCAACATGGTTGAGGACAAGTAACAGCTTTCCTGCACTCTATGGGCTAATCTGCTCAAAGTAATAGACATAGAGTAACAGAGACGTTTTTGAGATGGTCTTCCGCGGCAAGCCTGCCTGATTGCTTTACAGCATAACGGCGGAAGTCAGGCCCGTCCCCATCGTTACTACAGTGACGTTGTTGATTTCCCATAAGAGGCCCAGAATGGCGGTTTGAGGACCACCTCTTATGCGAATTCCCAACCTGGGCGTTACTGTGTTTTTGCTGGTCCTGGCATCAGTGACCTATGCTGAGACGCCCAATACTTCTCCTGCCAGGCAAGATGGCAGGTTCCCCGTGACCACATCGTCAGCCGCTGCTGCGCGATATTTTGAGACCGGCATGGTCCATTATGAAAACCATCGCTGGAACTTCGCGTTGCGAGACTGGCATGAAGCGATATCCCTGGACCCGAACTTTGCCCTGGCCTACACCTGGATATGCTTTACCACGACTGATCCGGCGGAAGAGAGCCAGGACCGCGCCAAAGCCAAGGCATTGATAGGATCCGTAACGCCGGCGGAACAAGCCATGATCCGCTGGATGGCAGGCGTCCACGAAAATAATTACGTTCAGGGCATACAGGCCATGAATGACCTGGCCCAGATGTATCCCAGGGACAAGCGGCTCAATTTCCTCATCGGTTACTGGCTCTACAAGATTGACGAGTATGAGCGGTCAAAAAAATTCACGCTCCAGGCGCTGGCCCAGGACCCGGGCTATGCGACCGCTTACAACCAGATGGGCTATCTGTACTCGCGCAGCCGGGAATATGAAAAGGCCATTGAGTCGATGGAGAAGTATGTGAAGCTTCTGCCCAATGAACCCAACCCGCATGATTCTTACGGCGAAATGTTGCGGCTCTCCGGACGGTTTGAGGACGCCCTGGCGCAATATCACATAGCTTTAAAGATCGATCCTACTTTTTATATCTCCCAGAAAGAACTGGGCGAGACCTACGCTGTGATGGGGCAGGAAGAGCGTGCGCGCGCGGAATATGAAAAAGCTATCCATGACGCGCCTGGCAACGGATTGAAAGCGGAATATATGCAGAAAGCCGCCATGACCTACCTGCGCGAGCAGCAGTACGACGAAGCTGACAAAGCCTACAGGCAGGCCGCGGCAAGTGCGCATGACATGGGACAGTGGGTCTGGGAAGCCCGCGCCTACCGCATTATGGCCATGTATCAGCCCAACCAGGACCCGGCGTCGAAGTTGCTTGACCAGGCAGAGTTCATCCTGACCAAGCATAAAGATGAAGTTGCCAAATCAGACCTGGATGAAGAGCAGGCGCGCATCCTGCGCTCCCGCGTGGAACACGCCGTTTCCGCGAAAGACCTGGGGGCCGCAAAAAAGTTTCTGGCCCAGCTTGAGCAGATGGCCAATTCAGGCACCATCAGCATTCAAAGGACCTATAGCGGGGCCTATGGCACACTGCTGCTGACGCAGAAAAAATACGATGATGCAGTGACCCAACTGGAACAGGACTTTATGAATCCCGTGTCCATCCGGCTGCTGATAGGGGCATATCAAAAAACCAAGGCGAAAGATGCGGCGGAAGAATCGCGCATCAGGTTGTTGGATTGGAAGATCCCCACGGTGGAAGAGGCGATGGTGGTTTTCTCCTATCGTGCTCAAGAGCATCAGGTGGCCGCAAAGAACTGAAACCCAAAAGAGCCAGGGAGAAATCATTGTTTTTTGCTGGCCACATATACAGTGGTAATGGCTGGAAAGATGGGCCCGCACTGCGTGGCCGGTTTAGGTCTAGCGATTATCGCGATTCGACAGGGTATTCACAAATCCCAAAATAATCTTCTCAGCGATACACCCAAGCCATCCGCCAGCATTTTTATAACTTCCAGGCACGGCTCTTTCTTCCCACTCTCCACGGTGGACAGGTAAGCCTCTTGAATCCCAACCCGTTCGGCCAGATCAACCTGCCGCATTTTCTTTTCAAGGCGTAAATCCCGAATCCGCGCCCCGAATCGTTTGGAAATATCGGTGGACATCCTCTAAGGATCAGCGCTAAGATGTCTATTTACACTTGTACTATAGTACAACCTAAGAATCTACGATGACAGCACCTACACTTACAAGCAACGAACGGGCATCGGTTTACAGGCTACTTTTCCTGCTGAATCGTTCATTCGATTTGATTGTCCAACGGCTGGACGCACTGGATAAAACTGGGCTTTTCACGGCCCGCGATCTGCGGGAAATGCGCGGGCTGACTCAAGAAGTCCAACTTGAAATCAACACTGGATTGCTCAACTCGCTTGAATCAGTTGAGAACAACGATCACGCGCAATTTGGCAAAGTCCGCATCGCTCTCGAAAAGCGGCTCAGAGGCAAGTAGTCAGCTTTTGCGGCGGTGAGCGCGGGACGCGTTGGCCTGCTTTTTCCTTTTCACCTATTAATTTAATGTCAAAAAATGTTGGCGAAAGTTTTACGAATAACGGCTAAAATAGAAAAATGCTTTCTCCCGTTCCGGAATCCCTGGCCTGGGCCCATCACCTGGTGCAGGAATGGTTCATCAGCAAATTTGGAACACCCACTGAGCCGCAGGAGCAGGGCTGGCCGCACATTCTTGCGGGACGCACAACGCTTATCTCCGCACCCACGGGGTCCGGCAAGACCCTGGCGGCATTTCTTATCTGCATTGACCGGCTCGTGCGCCAGGCACTGAGCGGCAATCTTACTGACCGCACGCATATTCTGTATGTCTCGCCTTTGAAGGCCTTGGGCAATGATATCCAGAAGAACCTGGAAGGCCCGTTGAGTGAGATCACGGCCCTGGCCGGGGAAAATGGGCTTTTGATGCCGGCCATCCGCGTGGCCGTGCGCACCGGTGATACGCTCATGCAGGACCGCCAGCGCATGCTCAAGCGCCCTCCGCATATTCTGGTGACCACGCCGGAATCGCTCTACATTTTGCTTACCGCACAAAAGAGCAGGGGCATTTTGTCCGACGTGAACACCATCATTGTGGACGAAATCCATGATGTGGCCGACGACAAACGCGGCGCGCATCTTGCATTGTCTCTGGAGCGGTTGGACGCACTTACCGGCAGCCGCGCCGTGCGCATCGGCCTTTCCGCCACGCAGAAGCCGATTACGACAGTCGCGCATTTCCTCACCGGCAATGGCCGGCCTGATCCGGTCATTGTGGACGTGGGCCATAAGCGCGCCATGGACCTGGCCATTGAGGTCCCAGGACAGGAGCTTGGCCCCATCGCCAGCAATGATCTTTGGGATGAGGTTTACGCTCGCATCACCGAGCTGGTGCAGGCGCATCGCTCAACGCTGATTTTTGTAAATACGCGCCGCTTGTCAGAGCGTATTGCCTTCAATCTGGCGGAGCGTCTGGTTGAGGACGTGGTTGGCGCACATCATGGCAGCCTGGCCCGCAAGCTGCGCCTGGAGGCTGAGAACAAGCTCAAAAACGGCGAGCTGAAAGTTCTGGTTGCTACAGCCTCACTTGAGCTTGGCATTGATATTGGCCATGTTGATCTGGCATTGCACATTGGCTCGCCGCGCTCCATTGGCGTAGCGTTGCAGCGCTTTGGCCGTGCCGGCCACTGGCGTGGCGCAATTCCCAAAGGCCGCTTTTTCCCTACCACGCGCGATGAACTGATCGAATGCGCCGCGCTGGTCCGCTCCATACATAAGGGTGAGCTGGACCGTCTCATCATTCCAGAAGCCCCACTCGATATCCTGGCGCAACAGATTGTTGCCGTATGTTCCGCTGAAGAATGGGGGGAGGATGAACTGTTTGCGCTGATGAAAGGCGCTTATCCGTATCGTGACCTGGAGCGCAAGGACTTTGACGATCTTCTGGCCATGCTGGCTGATGGCATCGCTTCACAGCGCGGGCGCTTTGGCGCGTATCTTTACCGCGACCGCGTCAACAACCGGCTCAAGGCGCGCCGGGGCGCTCGCATGATCGCGATTATGAACGGCGGCGCAATCCCTGAAACCGCCCTCTATACGGTGGTCGCCGAGCCGGAAGGCACCGTGGTCGGCACATTGCATGAAGACTTTGCCGTAGAGAGCATGAAGGGCGATATCGTCCTGCTGGGCAACACCAGCTGGCGTATTCGCCGCATTGAAGCCGCCGGACGCGTACTGGTGGAAGATGCCCACGGAGCGCCGCCCTCCATCCCTTTCTGGCTGGGAGAGGCGCCCGGACGAACGGAGGAACTCTCCCATCAAATAGGTGAACTGCGGCAAACCATCAGTGACATGACGCTGCACACGGTGCCCGGCTTTGTGAATCAGAAGTCGCCGGAAACGCTCAATGCTGTGGAGTGGCTCAAACGGGAATGCGGCCTTGATGATTCCGGCGCGGAACAAGCCATTGAATACATTGCTACCGGACGCACCGTTCTGGGCGCGGTGCCCACCACCAACACCGTTATTGCCGAGCGCTTCTTCGATGAAGGCGGCGGCATGCAACTGGTGGTGCATGCTCCGTTTGGCGCGCGGATCAACAAGGCCTGGGGCCTTTCCTTGCGCAAGCGCTTCTGCGTCTCTTTTAACTTTGAGTTGCAGGCCGCTGCCACTGACAATGGCGTCAACATCGCGCTGGCCGAGCAGCATAGTTTTCCGCTGGGCGATGTCTTCCACTTTCTGCATGAGAACACGGTAAAAGAAGTTTTGCAGCAGGCCGCGTTGCTGTCTCCACTGCTGGAAACCCGCTGGCGCTGGGATGCCAACCGCGCGCTGGCGTTGCTGCGCTACTGGAATGGCAAGAAGATTCCGCTTCAGGTCCAGCGTACGCGTTCGGCGGATTTACTGGCGTCGGTTTTCCCGGATGTGGCGCAGTGTCAGGAAAATGCGGATGGCCCCATCCAGGTCCCCAACCATCCGCTATTGCGCGAAGTGATGAAAGATATTTTTCAGGAAGCCCTGGACCTGGAAGGTCTGAAAGATGTCCTGCGCAAAATGAATTCCGGTGAAATCAAGTGCATCGCCGTGGATACGCCGGTGCCGTCCGTCTTCTCGCATGAGATCCTGAACAGCAATCCATACGCCTATCTTGATGATGCTCCGCTGGAAGAGCGCCGCGCCCGCGCCGTGGAAATGAGGCGGACGCTCCCGGAATCGGTATTGCAGGAAGTAGGGGCGCTCGATCCTGCGGCAATTGCTGAAGTCCGGGCCGGCGCATGGCCGGACGTGCGCGATGCCGACGAACTGGCAGACGCACTGCACACTCTAATTGCTTTGCCGGAAACTTTTGCTCCACCGGACCACCGCAGTCCCGCTGAGGCGTGGCATACCTTCTTCAAGCAGTTGCGGCATTCCCACCGCGCCAGCAGAGCAAGCATCAACGGACGCTCTGAGTCTGGGGCGATGGCACAAGAGAGCCGACAGGTTTGGTTCTGGGTCTCCGCTGAAAAGGCCCGGACGTTTTCAGCCATCTATCCTGAGGCTGTGTTTGAAGACGAACTTCCCGCAGTAGATGGCGACACGCCTGCCGCTGACGACGCACTCAAAGCGATGGCCACTGGCTGGCTGGCGCATCTTGGGCCAACGAATGCATCAACACTGGCAGGGTTGCTGCATCTGCCGGTAAGTGAAATCGACAAGACTTTACTGCGAATTGAGTCCACGGGACTCATCCTGCGCGGCAGTTTTGATAAGACTCTGGGTGAAGAGACGCAATGGTCAGAACGGCGGCTGCTTGCCCGCATTCACCGCCTGACGTTGGGCAGCCTGCGCAAGCAGATTGAGCCGGTCACTGCTGCGACATTTATGCGCTGGCTGCTGCGCTGGCAGCATGTGGCTCCAGGTTCGCAAACGCGCGGTGAGCACGGCACGTTGCAGGTGCTCCGGCAATTGCAGGGTTTTGAAGTCCCGGCCAGCGCATGGGAGCGCCAGGTGCTTGCCCGCCGCGTGAGCAATTATGATCCCGCGCTGCTGGACCAGCTCTGCCTCACCGGGGCCGTGGGCTGGGGACGGCTCTCACCCCATCCGGCGATGCTGGAAGAGTCAGCAAGCGGCACGCGACGGGTGGTGCCTACCAGCGTTGCGCCCATAACATTTTTTGTCCGCGATGAAGCAGAGTGGATGGCGTTGCCCAGCGTGCGCTCGGCGCACCATGACGCTGAGCAGGAAATACGCGGCTTGGGACCAGGAGCGCGGGACGTTGAAGATGTTGAAGTTCCGCTCGATGATCTGGACGTTGCCGCTCAACCCCTGCGAGCCGCTGGCGCCGACGCCGAGCATGAACCGGCCGGTGGGGGCCTCCTCGATCGAG
>DAHUXF010000349.1 GCA_027307295.1 Acidobacteriaceae bacterium | reverse complement strand
TTCGGTCGTACACTCCGCCGCGACGCCTGGTGGCTGGAAAACCTTCCGGTCATCATCCTGCTGGGCGGGTTTGGCGTCTATGCCACGCTGCGCGCCTTTGAAGGAAAGTTCTTTGAGTGGGGGCCTTATCTGTCTCCGTTTTACTCTCCGCTCATTGATCCCTCGCACCGTTTCTGGCCCTTCTCGCCGGCGTTGCTGATCCTGGCTTTCCCACTGGGCTTCCGGATGACCTGCTATTACTACCGCAAAGCCTATTACCGCGCTTTCTTCCTCGATCCTCCGGCTTGCGCCGTGGGCGAGAGTCCGAGCCGCAATTACCGCGGAGAGACCCGGTTCCCGTTCATTCTGCAAAATCTTCACCGCTACTTCCTTTACGGCGCGGTAGTTTTTCTGTGTTTCCTCTGGTATGACGCGCTGCGCGCGTTCTGGTTTGCGGGTGATGATCAGAAGCTGCACTTTGGCATTGGTGTTGGGACGCTTGTGCTTCTTGTCAACATCGTGCTTTTAACGCTCTATCTTTTTTCCTGCCACTCGCTGCGCCATCTGATCGGCGGCAAGGTTGATTGCTTCTCATGCACTTCATTCGGCTTAAAGCGTCACGGCGCATGGAAAAAGACCAGTTTCCTCAATGAGCGTCACATGCTGTTTGCCTGGTTGAGTTTGATTTCAGTGGGATTTGCTGATTTTTATGTCCGCATGGTGGCCAGCGGCATGATCAAGGACCTGAGAATATTGTGACGAATGAGACGAAGTATGAAACCCATGAACATGATGTTTTAATCATCGGCGCGGGCGGAGCGGGATTGCGCGCCGCAATTGAGGCCCTTGCCGCCGGCGCGCGCGTGGCTGTTGTTTCCAAGTCACTGCTGGGTAAAGCGCACACGGTAATGGCGGAAGGCGGCATTGCCGCCGCCATGGCCAATGTGGACAAGGCCGATAGCTGGCGCACACACTTTCGTGACACCATGCGCGGAGGCAAGCTGCTCAATAACTGGCGCATGGCGCAGCTTCACGCCCAGGAAGCCCCTGAGCGCGTGCGTGAACTGGAGCAATGGGGAGCGCTCTTTGACCGCACTTCCAGCGGAGACATCCTGCAGCGCGCCTTTGGCGGGCATACCTTCAAACGCCTGTGCCACGTGGGCGACCGCACCGGTCTGGAGCTGATCCGTACGCTGCAAGACCGTGGCGTACAGATGGGCTTTGATGTCTTTATGGAGTGCACCATCATACGGCTGCTGAAAGACGGCAACCGCGTGGTGGGCGCGTTTGGCTACTGGCGCGAACAGGGCCGCTTTGTTGTGCTCAAGGCTAAAGCCGTTGTTATTGCCACCGGGGGAATCGGCAAGGCGTGGCGCGTTACCTCGAATTCATGGGAGTACACCGGAGACGGCATAGCGCTGGCCTATGATGCCGGAGCGGAATTGCTGGATATGGAGTTTGTGCAGTTTCATCCCACCGGCATGGTGTGGCCTCCGGGTGTGCAGGGAATTCTGGTAACGGAGGCGGTGCGCGGAGAAGGCGGCACTCTGCGCAACAAACTGGGCGAGCGCTTCATGGAAAAATACGATCCCAAGCGCATGGAGCTTTCCACCCGCGATGTTGTGGCCCGTTCCATCTATACCGAAGTGCGTGAAGGGCGTGGCAGCGAACATGGCGGCGCTTTCCTGGACATCTCACACAAGCCAGCCGAATACGTAAAGCAGAAGCTCCCGAGCATGTATCACCAGTTCAAAGAGCTGGCCGATGTTGATATCACCAAGGGTCCCATGGAAGTTGGCCCGACGTGCCATTACATGATGGGCGGTATCCGCGTTGAGGCGGAGACTGCTGCCTCATCTCTGCCCGGACTCTTTGCCGCCGGGGAAGCTGCCGCCGGTCTGCACGGCGCAAACCGGCTCGGCGGCAATTCCTTGTCTGATCTTTTGGTCTTTGGCCGGCGCGCGGGGCTGGCTGCTGCCGCATTTGCCGGTAAAGCTCCTGCGGCACGCGCCGATTCCGAACAGATCGCCGAAGCCGAACGTGAAATGCTGGCGCCTTTTGATCGCGGCGAAGGCGAGAATCCGTACTCGGTGCATCGTGACCTGCAGGAAGTGATGCAGAACCTGGTCGGCATCTTCCGCATAGAAGAGGACATGACGAAAGCGCTTGCGGAGTTGGAAAAGCTGAAAGCGCGCGCAGCCAAAGTCCGGGTGGAAGGCTCGCGCATGTTCAATCCGGGCTGGCATCTGGCGCGCGATTTGAAGTCCATGCTGACTGTCTCAGAGGGAGTAACACGCAGCGCGCTGGCGCGGAAAGAGAGCCGGGGCGCGCACAGCCGCATTGATTATCCCAAGCTTGACGAACAGGTATGGGGCCAGAAACACAACCTGATTTCGCGCGATGGCCAGAGCATGAAATTAACGCAAATCCCGGTTGATCCTATTCCGGATGACCTGCGTGAGTTGGTGGCGGACGATAAGTAAGTCCCGACAAGGGGTGCCAGATAATTCGCGCAGATTGGAACAGCCACAGGAGGGGAAGAATGGCCGACGCAACGTTAGAGGTGTTCCGGGGAAATCAGGACGCCGGAAGCGCGACGCAGTACAAGGTGGAAATCACACCCGGCATGGTCGTGCTGGATGCGCTGCATCATATACAGCAGAAGCAGCAGCCCGATCTGGCTGTCCGCTGGAACTGCAAAGCCGGAAAATGCGGCTCATGCTCCGCCGAGGTGAACGGCAAGCCACGGCTCACCTGCAAAACGCGCATGGATTCTTTGCCACTGGACAAACCGGTCACGGTTTATCCGATGAAGTCTTTTCCCGTTATCAAAGACCTGGTGACCGATGTTTCATGGAATTACCGGGTCAACAAGAGGATCCAGCCGTTCACGCCCAAGCCAAAGACCGATTGGAAAATGTATCAGGAAGACGTGGACCGTGTGCAGGAATTCCGCAAGTGCATTGAATGCTTCCTGTGCCAGAACGTCTGCCACGTGGTGCGGGACCATGACAAAAAAGAGGAATTTGGCGGTCCGCGTTTTTTTGTACGCGTTGCTTCGCTGGAGATGCATCCGCTGGACAACGCTTCGCGGATCAAGATGCTCAAGGACGAACTGGGCATTGGCTATTGCAACATTACGAAATGCTGCACAGAAGTCTGCCCGGAAGAGATCAAGATCACAGACAATGCCATTATTCCCCTCAAAGAGCGCGTGGTGGATGAATACTACGATCCCATTTTGAGGCTGGTGCGCAAGATACGCGGAGCGGCCAAATCGGATTAGAATTGGGGCAGTGAGTCACACATATGGAACGCCAATTCAAGACCATCTCAAAAAGCAGCATCGCAGAAGCGCTGGCCAAGGTGCAGCACTACCGTTATCTCAACCAGGCTGAGGAAGCAGAGTCGATCTGCCGCGACATTCTTACAGCCGACCCGGAAAATCAGATGGCGTTGCGTTATCTCGGCCTGGCTATTACCGATCAATTTACGGGCAGCGCTTCTGACCGGTTTAATGAAGCGCATTCCTGCTTTGTGAAGCTCACCAACGCTTACGAACGCGCTTACTATCAGGGCATTTTGCACGAGAGACGAGCCAAGGCGCAGCTGCGCGCCGGCCACCGGGCCCATTCATTGCTGGCCAGCTTTGAAAATGCGTTGCATCTTTTTGGGGAAGCGGAAAAAATCCGTCCCCAGGGAAATGACGACGCATTGCTGCGCTGGAACCGTTGCCTGAGGCTC
>DAHUXF010000348.1 GCA_027307295.1 Acidobacteriaceae bacterium | reverse complement strand
TTGCTTCCGGTTCATTTGCTACTGCGCCGGCTACAAAAGCTTGTGCCGATTCAAGGGTATAAAGCCCAGGCATCACGATCCAGTTGACTACCTGGCTCCATCCTTCTGCCATTTTTACTACTAAATACTTTTTCAATCTGGGCTCCCTCTCTTTTGATCATTGGGGATGAAGGCGGCTCATCGCCGCCTTCATCTTTCAGCTTCATCCATCTTTTCTAGCCGCTGGATGTGGAAGATTTATTTCTTGTCCTCCACGTCCACGTACTCAGCGTCAATCACGCCTTCGTCTTTTTTCTGGCTCTGGCCAGCTCCATCCTGCGGAGCGCCTGCTTGCGGGCCTGCACCCTGCGGCGGGGCCTGCGTGGCTTTATACATGGCTTCAGCCAGCTTGTGGGAAGACTGGGTCAACTTTTCGCGGGCCGCATTCATCGCGGCGGCATCAGAGCCTTCCAGGGCCTTCTTGGCGTCGGCAATCGCCGCCTCAACCTGCCCCTTGTCATCGCTGGAGATTTTATCGCCATACTCTTTCAGGGTCTTTTCCACCTGATAGACCATGCTATCCAGCTGGTTGCGGGCCTCAATCTCCTCGCGCTTGGATTTGTCTTCCGCAGCGTGAGCTTCGGCTTCCTTCGCCATGCGATCGACCTCATCCTTGCTGAGACCGGACGAAGATGTAATCGTGATCTTCTGCTCCTTGTTCGTGGCCTTGTCTTTCGCGGTCACGTTCAGGATTCCGTTCGCGTCAATGTCAAAGGTCACCTCAATCTGGGGGACGCCACGCGGGGCCGGCGGCAGGCCGGTCAGGTGGAACTTGCCCAGCGTACGGTTGTCCTTGGCCAGCGGACGCTCGCCCTGCAACACGTGGATTTCAACCGACGGCTGGCTGTCCGCCGCCGTGGAGAAGGTTTCACTCTTCTTGGTCGGAATTGTCGTGTTGCGCGGGATCATCGGAGTCGCCACGCCGCCCAGCGTTTCAATGGCCAGCGTCAACGGAGTCACGTCCAGCAGGAGCAGGTCTTTCACGTCTCCCGCCAGCACGCCGGCTTGCACGGCCGCGCCAATAGCAACAACTTCATCCGGATTCACGCCCCGGTGCGGCTCTTTGCCGAACAGTTCTTTCACCAGCGCCTGAATGCGCGGCATGCGTGTCTGTCCACCCACCAGCACTACTTCATCGATCTTGCTGGCGTCAATGCCCGCATCTTTCATTGCCTGCTTGCACGGGCCAATCGAACGCTGGATGATGTCATCCACCATCTGCTCCAGCTTGGTGCGCGTGAGCTTCTTGACCAGGTGCTTTGGTCCGGTTGCATCGGCGGTGATGAAAGGCAGATTGATTTCGCTTTCCATGGTCGTGGAAAGTTCGATCTTGGCTTTTTCCGCGGCGTCACGCAGACGCTGCAGGGCCATTTCATTGCCTTTCGCGCGCAAATCAAGACTTTCGTCCTTCTTGAATTCGTCTACCAGCCAGTCAACAATGCGCTGGTCAATGTTGTCACCACCCAGATGTGTGTCGCCGTTGGTGGACTTGACTTCAATCACGCCTTCGCCCACTTCAAGAATGGAGATATCGAAGGTGCCGCCGCCAAAATCGTAAACGGCAATCGTTTCGTCTTTTTTCTTGTCCAGACCGTAGGCCAGCGCGGCTGCCGTGGGTTCATTCACAATGCGCTTCACGTCCAACCCGGCAATTTTGCCTGCATCTTTCGTCGCCTGGCGCTGTGCGTCATTGAAATAAGCTGGGACCGTTATCACCGCGTCCGTGACAGCCTGGCCGAGATAATCTTCAGCCGCCTTCTTCAACTTCTGCAGAATCATGGCTGAGATTTGTGGAGGCGTATACTCCTGTCCCTGCGCCACAATTGCAACGTGGTCTCCCTGCCGGACCACTTTGTAGGGGACCATCTTCATTTCTTCGTTCACTTCGTCATAGCGGCGTCCCATAAACCGCTTGATGGAATAAACCGTGTTTTCCGGATTGGTGATGGCTTGCCGCTTGGCCACCTGCCCTACCAGGCGCTCTCCGGCTTTCGTGAATCCGACTACGGATGGCGTAGTGCGGCCACCCTCTTCATTGGCGATGACTTTTGGTTCACCGCCTTCCATTACGGCAACTACTGAGTTCGTAGTGCCCAGGTCAATTCCTATGATTTTGCCCATTGCCCGCTGCCTCCTGCTTATAAGTGCTTGTAAATCCAGTGTATCTCGTATAACAGCATAGATATTATGATATGTGAGTCACTTACTGTCAAGCCTTTAGATGGCGGGTAACAGACCTAAGTTGCAGCAAAAATGAGCCTGGTTAGAATCCTTTTATATGGCTGAAGAAAAGGGGCTTAGTTCAAGAGGAGAGAGAATAACAACAGGGGATTGTCCAGGTGAAAAGTGGCGGCTGATGGCAGCAAAAAACTGCGGCTTCCGGGAACTGCTTGTGCCACGCAAGTGGCATGGTCAACTGAGCGGAATTCAACTGGTAAGTGGCATCACGCAATGAACCTTAATTTTTAACCCGCTTTGTTCTTCTTATAGACCTTGGGCGTGAGCGGGGCCGGGGCATCCTGGGAAGGCATTGGCCTGGCAGAGCCAATACGGTCCGGTGGCAGAACCGAACGCAAGGCCCACTCAATCCGGTCAACTGAATCATTGATGAGCTGGAGCTGGGCCGCATCCAGCGAGGAGTTTTCTTTCCCGCCCAGAAACTTGATCACCTGCAGAGCGTTGCGTATGTGGTGATTCAGTTCGGCTACGGTGCGCATGCGCTCGCGCACGCGCTCACGGCTGGCCCGTTCCTCCCTGACCATGCGGTAAAACAAACCTCCCGCGAACAGTCCGGTGAGGCCGCTGCTGATCAACAGCATTCCAAACCGCGGAATTCCTTCTCTGATCAGGACGCGATCAAGGAAAAAGCCCAGTGCGCCCACAATAAGCGCAACCAGCAGAGAGCTCAACCCACTGCTGCGCAGCCACCGCGATCCATGTGCAACGTGCATTTCCTTTTCCACGGCACATTTATTTTAAAACAGCCGCGACATATGCCGGTATGTCAATTTAGTTTTGGCCTGGCAAGAATTTCCTTATTCCACGGTGACTGATTTCGCCAGATTGCGGGGCTGGTCCACATCACACCCGCGGCGCACGGCAATATGATAAGCCAGCAATTGCAGGGGCACGACCTCCAGGATCGGCAGCAGCAACTCTGGCGCCTCCGGGACATAGAGCACGTGGTCTACTGATTCCTTAATCTCTTCATCGCCTTCCGTGGCAATGGCAATTACCTGTCCGGACCGCGCTTTGACCTCTTTGACGTTCGACATGGTCTTCTCATAACGCAGCACCGAGTTTGGATCACCAGGGTCCTGCGTGGCAATAACAACCACGGGAAGGTTCTCATCGATCAGCGCATTCGGGCCGTGCTTCATCTCGCCGGCAGGATAGCCTTCCGCGTGGATGTAGGAAATTTCCTTCAGCTTCAGTGCGCCTTCCAGCGCAATGGGATAGTGGATGCCGCGGCCGAGGAACAGGAAGTCCTGGGAACGGACGTATTCCTTGGCTAGGTCTTCGCAGTCTTCCTCGTGGGTGAGCATATGTTCGAGTTTCCCGGGAAGGCGGGTGAGCTCCTGTACGGCGTCTTTGGCCTGATCCTCGTTAAGCGTGCCACGGAGTTGGGCGATGTAGAGAGCAAACAAGTAAAGAGCCGTCAGTTGCGCGGTAAAAGCCTTGGTGGAAGCCA
>DAHUXF010000347.1 GCA_027307295.1 Acidobacteriaceae bacterium | reverse complement strand
TCGTCAGCTTCATATCGGTTTCACCCAGCAGATGGTTCCCTTTTCTGCGGTTGCAGGGATGGCAGCATGCCACCAGGTTTTCCCAGGTGGAAGATCCGCCACGGGAGCGCGGGATCACATGGTCCAGCGTCAGGTCGCCGGAGGAAAGCAGCATGCCGCAGTACTGGCAGGTGTTGCGGTCGCGCAACAGGATATTCTTCCGCGAAAGCGCCCGCGTCTGATGCGGAATGCGGCGATACTCCAACAGACGGATCACCGACGGCACACGCATGGCCAGACGCGCCGCATGCAGGAAATGTCCGTTCTCTTCTTCCGGCATCGCCAATCCTTTCAAGACCAGGACAATCGCGCGCCGTGCAGCACAGATGTTAATGGGTTCATAGGAAGCATTGAGTACCAGCACAGGAGTCTGCATCAGCATGCTCTTGCGCGGTTTAAGCGGCTCCAGCGATGGTTCCGCGTGATGGTGCTTGTTTCGCCTGTCCCGTTCATGCATGGCCCCGTATACCTCCGTGAGCGCCAGCTGCATTGACCGTAATGCGCTCAACCTCTTTCGTGGCCCTGGCTACGGTGGCCACAAAAACCTCTTTTGCCCCAGCGCGGCGCAGCACGCGGGCACACTCGCCTGCGGTAGTGCCGGTGGTCATCACGTCATCCACAATCAGCACGCTGCGTCCTTTCACATGGCTCGCACTAGCCACGGCGAACGCTCCACGCACGTTGACCCGCCGCTGACGGCGCGTAAGTCCTGTCTGGGAAGCTGTTTCCCTGGTGCGGACAAGCACCGAAGTATCTAATTGGATGATCGAGTGCGGGTGGAGGCGCAAGAATGCCCTGGCAATGGCCTCCGCCTGATTGAATC
This sequence comes from Acidobacteriaceae bacterium, assembly GCA_027307295.1. Classification (GTDB taxonomy): domain Bacteria; phylum Acidobacteriota; class Terriglobia; order Terriglobales; family Acidobacteriaceae; genus Angelobacter. Next base: position 2,875 of record DAHUXF010000347.1, on the reverse strand, counting down.
CCCGGTCGCGCTGGCGGCCCGCCCACAAGGGCACTGGCACCATCAGCACATGTTCCGGCATCGGCATGCCTTGCACGGCCTGCGCAAGCAGGCGTCCCAGCAACAGCCCGGCGGGTTGGACACGCTCATACTTGAAAAGATGGATTAGTTCCCGCAACGCGCCTTCATAGGCTCCATAAGCCGTGGCGCAGCGGAATGCCGGCTCCGCGCGGCGGCATAGTCCGCACAAAGGCCCCTCCATACCAACTGCATGGCTGCTGAACAGCTTTTCGCCGCAGATTCTGCAAAGCAACCCGTCCAGCGGCCTCAATTGCGCCAGACAAGGTTCGCAAACCGGCAATCTCGCAAAATGGATTAAAGAACTACCGCAGATTCGGCAATCGGAAGGAAACAGCAGGGAGAACAAACTGGTGGCGGCGGTTTTGACCGCACTTTTCATCGCACCGCGCAAAAGCGGTGTACGTTGGCGCACGCTTTGAGCCCGGTCTGGAACACTACTACTGAAGACGGCCCTCCTTAATAAAACCTCATAGGAAAGGAAGTATGCTCCGTCTCAGTATATCTGTGTTGCTGGGCCACGCGCAATCAATCATTGTTAAATGCTGGTAAACATTGAGTTGGAAAGCGGATGCAAGGCCCGCCCTGGCCGTTGCGGCGCAATGACGGCGCTCATAAGGCGCTGCATTTGTAACTGACCCTGCCAATGTGCTAACGTGCCGTGAATTTCATCCGCGCTTAACCATATAAAGGGGAGGAAAACTGTGGCCGATTCCGTACCAGCCAAAGCTGAGGAACAGAAATTTCAACCGTATGTGCCTGCAGAAGAGGTCCGTCCGGAATTTACAGCCAGGGCCATCATCTTCGGGGGACTTTTTGGTGTCCTCTTTGGCGCGGTCACTGTATATGTGGGTCTGCGCGCCGGTCTCACAGTGGCGGCTTCTATCCCCATCGCAGTACTTTCCATCAGTATTTTGCGTGCCTTGGGCAAAGCCAGCATTCTGGAAAACAACATCGTCCAGACCGCCGGATCAGCCGGTGAGTCCGTGGCCGGCGGCGTGATCTTTACCCTGCCTGCGCTGATCTTCCTCGGCTTCCCTCTGGAACAGTCGCGCATCTTCCTGCTGGCTTTGATCGGCGGATGTCTCGGTGTGTGCTTCATGATCCCGCTCCGCCGGCAGTTGATCGTAAAAGAACACGCGAACCTTCTTTACCCTGAAGGCACGGCGTGCGCTGATGTTTTGATTGCCGGAGACAAGGGAGGATCCTTCGCCAGCCGGGTTTTTGCGGGCCTTGGGCTGGGCGGACTCTACACTTTTTTTGCCAATGGAAACCTGTTTTCCGCGTTTCCCGGTACGCCCCAATACAATCCCAAGTGGTATCCCGGCTCTTCCATCCGCGCGGATGTAACGTCTGAATATCTCGGCGTCGGATACATCATCGGCCCGCGCGTTTCAGGGACGCGCTTCGCGGGCGGCGTGATTTCGTGGCTGGTGCTGATGCCGGCCATCAAGTTCTTTGGCTCCCATGCCGCAGGTGCGATCTACCCAGGCACTGTGCCAATCGCGGACATGGCCCCTGAAGATTTATGGGCCCGCTATATACGCCCGATGGGCGCAGGAGCCGTGGCGGCTGCCGGACTCATTACGCTACTTAAGACCTTGCCGACCATCATCGCGGCGCTGCGAGCGGGAGCAAAAGACCTGGCTGCCGGAGCGGCGGGTGCAGCGGGAAAACGGCGCACCGACCGCGATCTCAGTTTAAAGTGGGCGTTGATTGGCGCCGCCGCACTGATGCTGGTGATGTGGGGCATGCTGACGTTTTACCCTGTCCCCGGCGCGCATACCACTCCTCTCCAGAATGTTTTTGCAGCGCTTCTCGTCGTGGTCTTTGGTTTCCTGTTCGTCACCGTGTCCTCGCGCATCACGGGATTGATTGGCACTTCCTCAAACCCAATCTCCGGAATGGCCATTGCCACTCTGATGGCGACTTGCGCCATGTTTCTGGTCATGGGCTGGACGCTGCCTGCATTTTTCGCGCTGGCCATCAGCATTGGAGGAGTGGTTTGCATCGCCTCAGCGAACGCAGGCAATACATCACAGGATTTGAAAACCGGATACCTGGTGGGAGCAACCCCGGCCAAGCAGCAGCTTGCGCTGGTCATCGGCGTCGCGGTTTCCGTGATTGCGATTGGCTTCACGCTGAAGGGAATGAACGATGCGCTGGAAGAATTTCAGCCGTCCAGCATTGCCATTGACATCAACCATCTCCCGCCCGGCGTTAACATTGACAACAACACCAAATTTGACCGGCCCAGCGTGCCGCTCAGGGGTGGGGATGGCAAGTTGCTGGGCAAAGATCTATCGGTCCAGGGCATGACCTTGCTGGTGGCGCTGAACTCATCTGAGGTCCCTGACGGCCACTACTTTTACAGCCCGCAGTCCGGCAAGATTGAAGTGCAGTGGGTGCACGGCATCGGCAGCAGAAACGCAGCCGCCCCGCAGGCTCGTTTAATGGCGACGGTAATCAACGGCATTCTTACCCGAAAGCTGCCCTGGGGGCTGATTCTGCTGGGCGTATTCCTGGTGATTGCGGTAGAGATTCTGGGAATTCGTTCGCTCTCTTTCGCCGTTGGCTTTTATATTCCTGTCTCCACCACGCTGGCCATTTTCTGCGGCGGCCTGGTGCGATGGTTGGTTGAAAAAGCAGCTGAGCGGGCGGGACAGAAAACAGAAGAGAGCGACGTCAGCCCCGGCTCCCTGTATGCCAGCGGCTTGATTGCTGCGGGTGGCATCGTCGGCCTCTTAGGCATTGGCGTCAAATATATGTCCATCCGCGGCTGGATTCCCGACAATATGTTGTCTATCAGCAAACGGAT
>DAHUXF010000346.1 GCA_027307295.1 Acidobacteriaceae bacterium | reverse complement strand
GCAATTCCGGCGGGCCAGTCAAATCGATCCGAAGGACGGGCGGGCGTTAATGGACTGGGGAATGACCCTTTTCCACGAGGGCCGCAGGGAAGAGGCGGGACAGATCTTCAGCCGGCTTGCGGCGCTGCCCGGCAGACACGTACCACATCACCGGCTGTCATGGTGATGGGATCGCCATGCAGAAATTGTGCCGCACCCGCATTCACCACAATTACCTCCGGCTGATGATGTTTGATGGTGTCCGCCACCTGGTCATACCAGATGGTGTCGCCGGTAAGATAAAGCGTTGGCTCGCCAGCGGTGCTGAGCACGTATCCGCTGGAAGGCGCCATGGCCCGCGCAATTTCTCCGCTGCCATGCTGCGCCGGCGTGCGCGTGATGCAGATATGGCTCCAGTGCTTCACGTCATGCACGGCGGAAGCATTGGCAAAATGCACGGCCTCCATTTTCTGCAGGTCTTCTGGCTGGCACAGCAGCGGCAGGTCTTTGGGTACAAGCTGAATAGCGGCATCGTCCCAGTGGTCGCGATGCGTGTGCGTGACCAGCACAAGCTGCACGCCATCCAGAATCTGCTCCACCGGCAGCGGCAAAGGAACAAGCGGGTTCGGGCGTGGTTCCGGCGAATTCTGGATCGCTGACATGGCTCCGGCTTCGCTCAGCATGGGGTCCACCAGGATGCGCATGCCGCCGTAATCCAACAGAAGCGTGGCGTGACGAACGAGTTGCAGCTTCAAGCAAAAACCTCGCGTGCAGCGGCCACGGTATTGCAATGGATCGTCACCGTGTCTTCCACCCGGTGCGCGTAGCCACCGGCATATGTGACCATGACCGGGATCTTTTTGGTCTTGGCGGCCCTCAACACAAGTTCGTCGCGCTTCTTCAAGCCTTCAATGGTCAGGGACAGCCCGCCGAGCTGGTCTTCTTTATAAGGATCGGCCCCGGCGATATAGCAGAGCAGCTCCGGCTCAAAATGCCGGAAGGCCGAACTGAGGGATTGGTCCAGCCAGCCCAGATATTCTTCGTCATTGGTCCCGTCCGGCAGATTGATGTCAATGGATGACGGCGGCTTGTATATGGGATAGTTGTGCGCTTGATGCAGCGAGATGGTGAACACATCCAGTTCGCCCGCATCGCTCTTGGGCGGCCCTTCATGCGTAGCATGTATGTCGCGCTGGCTCGCGCTGGCGCTGGGCAGCGGATGTCCGGGACGAATCCTGGGAGGGAAGATTACCGCCGTGCCGTTGCCGTTGTGCACATCGCAATCCACGGTCATGGCCCGGTTGATCTTGCCTTCCTGATGCATGCGCTTGATGGCCACCGCCACGTCGTGAATCACGCAGAATCCTTCGCCATGGTCGGGGAAGGCATGATGAAACCCGCCGCCAATGTTACACGCGATGCCGTCGCGCAAGGCCAGGTCAGCCGCCAGGATCGATCCACCCGCCGCCAGCCAGAATGCCTTCACCAGCTCCGGTGAATAGGGGACTTCCATTTGCAGCTCTTCCTGGGCTGAGAGCATTCCGGTCTTGAGCTTTTGCACGTACTCGCGTGTGTGCACCAGAAGAATGTCCTCGTCTAGCGCCGGCTTGGGCGTGACAAAATCTTCCGGCACGGCCAGCCCGCTTTCCAACAGCCTTTTATGGATCAGGCGATATTTCTCCGCAGGAAACACATGCGCGCCGATGGGCAGATAATAGTCGTCACTGTAAACCAGCTTAAAAGGAAGCGTCATTCAGTCCTTTGCTGCTCGCAGGATTTAAACAATTAGGGTAACGCGGGAGAGATGACATCGCAACGTGCCCGGTGTTTACTTGTTGTTCCTTAATAATCGTAATGACAATCTTAGGCGTCAAGTCGTAACATGGCCAGCGGCCCCTATCCTATAAGGAGGTAAATCATGGTGTTCGGCATGTCTCTGGCTACGTATACCTTGCTTCACGTGGTGATCAGCTTGCTTGGAATCGGTTCCGGCCTGACCGTCGTCTTTGGATTGATCGGCGGCAAGCGGCTCGATGGCCTGACTGCATTCTTGCTGGCCACCACCGCGTTCACCAGCCTTACCGGATACGGCTTCCCCTTTGAACATCTCCTGCCTTCCCACATTGTCGGCGGCATCTCACTGGCTGTACTGGCCCTGGCAATTTTTGCCCGCTACAGCCAACAAATGGCCGGCAAATGGCGCGCAACTTATGTTGCTACCGCCGTGATGGCGCTCTTTCTGAATGTTTTTGTCCTTGTAGTGCAAAGCTTTCTGAAAGTTGCAGCGCTCAAGGCCCCTGCGCCGAGGCAGAAAGAGCCGCCTTTCCTGATTGCGCAGCTCGCGGTCATGGCGTTCATCGTGCTGGGCACGCTGGCAGTGAAGAAGTTCCGCGAGGACCCGGCAAGAGCGCTCCGGGCAGCGTAACGGATGTTTGTTTACGCGGACAGCCATATGCGCAGGGTGCTGACGCTATGCGCTACATATCAGCTCGACCAGTTTTAACGTCCAACCAAAAGAAAACGGAGTGAGCAATGCGTGGAATAAATACTTATCTGACGTTTAACGGAAACTGCCGTGAAGCCATGAAATTCTACGAAAAGTGCCTGGGAGCCGAACTGCACATCATGACGTTTGCGGATGCGCCGGGCAATCACCCCAAAGAGGCAAGAGACAGGATCATGCATGCCAGACTGTCCAAGGGAGCTGCGGAGCTGATGGCTTCCGATTCCATGCCGGACGCGCCCGCGCAGCAGGGCAACAATTTTTCCGTCGCCATTCAATGTGAAAGTCTGCCGGAGATTGAGAAGCTGTTTCATGCCCTGAGCGAAAAAGGCCAGATCACCATGCCGTTGCAGGATATGTTCTGGGGCTCCCGTTTCGGAATGCTTACGGACCAATTCGGCATTCATTGGATGTTCAACTTCGAGCTGCCAAAGCAAAAATAGGCTGGACACGGAAATCGCGCCCCGACGAACGGGGCAGTGTCCTACGGGCGTGTCGCCGACCGGATTTCGAGGAGATTGCCCACGGCAGAGCAGACGGCCCGTAGGCACCGGACAGAGGCAGGAGCGTACTTAGATCGGATCGAAAATAGCGGGGAAGGTTGGTGAAAGAGGTTGTAATCGAACGCCAGCCAAATCAGGGAGGGAACAAGTCGGGTGGTACCGGATATTCCAAGGATCAGTAACGACAGTCTAAGAACCCCTTTTTCATGCGTACGTCCCATGGTGCTCATGCGTCTGAAAGAATATGCAGACTTCTGCCCATCACAACCGACACCTGCACTTGCTGTATAGCTAGGAGCACCTGCATTAATCATCTACCTGAGAAGCCAGATATATGGTCTTTAGCATGAAATCAACTTTTATAAGTTTGATTGGCGGTCTTTTCCTCTTCATTGTTGGCTTATTGGGATTATTCAATCCAAGATGGATGATCCGGCGGCTCGCTCATTATTATGCTGATGCGAGATTGTGTGAAGACGAACAGTTCATGATCTGGTTGGTGCGATTCATCAGCTTTTGGCTGCTAGGTTTAGGTTTATTAGTAGTGAGATATGCTTGATTGCTGCCTAAGTCATATAACGCTTTTTCGGTGACGAATTTTTCCGCAGCCACTATGCCTTGCTTGCGCTCTAAAATTTAGCTCCCGCTTTCAGCCATCTTCATAGCGTCGTGCAGGAATTGGCCTTTGATCGCCTTGCGGAACAGCTCATAATCAGACTCAACCTGCTCGGAGTAAGACAGCGCGAACTTGTAAAGCGCTTTTTTCGCCTTG
>DAHUXF010000345.1 GCA_027307295.1 Acidobacteriaceae bacterium | reverse complement strand
GGCTGGAAGGAGCGCGGTAGCGATGTCTCTCAAGACCAAGCTGCTTCTTCTGATAACGGTTGGAATCACCGCCAGCGTGGGCGCTGTGGCTTGGCTGATTGAGACGCGGGCCCATGAAGCGTTTCGCCAAGTGGAACAGGAACGCACTTCCACCCTGGTGGACCAGTTCCGCCGCGAGTTTGAACATGAAGGCGAAGAGATTACCAGAGGCATGGACACCATCGCGGGATCAGACGCGATGCTGCGCGCCGTGGCTGAACTGGCAAACGGCGCGGAATATGCCAACTACGTCAATGAGGCAGCAACGCACGCAGCCGCGCAACGGCTGGATTTCTTTGACCTGATCGCACCCGATGGCGCCATTATTTCATCCGCGCACTGGCCGGCGCGTTTTGGCTACAAGCAAAGATGGTTTCTGGACCGTTCTGCTCCGCTGCCGGAAAAAGCTTTTTTGAAACATGTGGAAACGGCCCAGGGAAACGTGCTGGCTCTGCTCTGTGTCCGGCAGGCGCATGTCCATGGACTGAATTACTACCTGATTGGCGGGCGCAAACTGGATGTGGTTTTGCAATCGCTCTCTGCTCCGCAGGGGTTGCGCGTCTCTATCTACAGCGCGCCGGAGCAAGGCCAGGGGGAGATGATTGGACCAGCCCAGGCGGGCTTTGATTCGCCAAAAGTAACGGAGCTGATGCAGAAGGTGCTGGACCAGCACAAGGATCTTTCCGCAACCGTGGAGTGGGGAACGAACGAGCCGCAGGAAGAAATTGTTCATGCCATTCCGCTGCCGGGATATACAGATCGTGTGCCGGCGGTGTTGCTGGTGTCCAACTCATTAACGCAGGAGCTTGAACTGGAGAGGCGGATACGCAACATCAGCCTGACGATTGCCGGTTTGGGCGTCTTCATTGGCGTGATTGTGAGCGGCGCTGTTGCCGCCAAGGTCAGCCGTCCGGTAAGGACGCTGGCGCAAGCTGCGGTGGAAATCGGCCATGGCAACTGGAACGTGCATGTAGAAACTTCTGGCCAGGATGAGATTGGCAAGCTGGCCGTGGCTTTTAACCAGATGACGCAGCAGCTTCTGGGACAACGCGAGCGCCTGGTGCAGAGTGAGCGCGTTGCCGCGTGGCGCGAACTGGCGCGACGCCTGGCCCATGAGCTGAAAAATCCACTCTTCCCATTGCAGATCACCGTGGAAAACCTGCTGCGGGCCCGCCAGAACACGCCGGACCAGTTTGATGAGGTCTTTCGTGAGAGCACCACCACGTTGCTGGCTGAGATTGCCAACCTCAAAACCATCATTGGCCGCTTCAGTGATTTTTCAAAAATGCCTGCGCCGCAAATTCAGGCCGTGGACCTGAATGAACTGGTCCGCAGCGTGGCCCAGCTCTTTCAAGGACAGTTTGTTCGCGAGCCGGGACGCATTCAGGCCGAATTGCAACTGGCCGATGTTCCTGCCGTGAGCGGCGATCCGGTCTTGTTGCGCCGGGTGATTGAAAATCTGGTGCTTAACGCCATTGACGTCATGCCCAAAGGCGGCATGCTCACCTTCCGCACCGGAACAGCGGACGGGTTTGCCATGTTTGAGATAACAGACACCGGATCAGGCTTGACCCAGGAAGAATGTGAGCGCCTGTTCACCCCGTACTACACCACCAAACAGCACGGAACAGGGCTGGGGCTGGCGATTGTGCAGTCCGTGGTCAGCGATCATCATGGCAAGGTCAGTGTGGCCAGCAAGAAAGGCCAGGGAACTACATTCCATGTTGAGTTGCCGTTATGTTCCAATGCCGGCACGGTAGAATCTGGAAGCAGCCAGAATGAAGGAGCAATGGGTGAATAGCAATTGGCAAATAGCAATTGGCATTTAGCAATTGGCATTTCGCGTTCAGCAAAATTTGCGAAGTGAGAGTACAGAATGAGATTGAAATGCTGGTCCGTGTTTGGACCGTGAACTGCAAGAAAACGGTGAATTACAAAAACAGCCGATTGTAAGAATACGGTGAATTGCGAAAAAGTATGGAGAGAATCGCAAAAGAAGGAGAAGCTGTCGCCAAAGGCATTTGAGAGTCCTAGGAGTTCAGTCCCAATTTAAGCGAGTGTCCGGCAACCGAAGCTAATTGCCATTTGCTATTTGCCAACTGCCATTTGCTAACTGCTTTACCATGAAAGCCCATTTACTTATTGTCGACGACGAACCGAACACGCTGGCATCGCTGGCGCGCGCCTTCCGGCTGGCTGGGCATGAAGCCACCGTGTGCGACAATCCGCTGAAGGCCCTGGAGATGGTGAAGCATGAAAAGTTTGACCTGATCTTTTCTGATGTCGTGATGCCTGGCATGGATGGGTTGTCTCTTCTGGAGCAGATCAAGGCGGCAGGCGTCGCCACGCCGGTGGTGATGATGTCTGGGCAGGCGCACATTGAAATGGCGGTCAAAGCTACGCGGCTGGGTGCGCTCGACTTTCTGGAAAAACCCATCTCCACAGACAAGCTGCTGTTGACCGTACAAAACGCGCTGCAAATGGAGCGCCTGAAGCAGGAAAACCAGCAACTCCGGCAGCAACTGGGCAGCTCCGGCATTGTTTACACGGGCGAGAAGATGCGCAAATTACTGGCGCAGGTGGAGCGCGTGGCCGCCAGTGAGACGCGGGTCTGCATTCTGGGAGAAACGGGCACAGGCAAGGAGCTGATTGCGCGCACCATCCATGAAAAAAGCCCGCGCCATGATGGGCCGTATGTCACGTTGAACTGCGCCGCTGTTCCGGCAGAGCTAATTGAATCAGAGCTGTTCGGCCATGAAAAAGGCTCGTTCACCGGCGCGGCCTCACGCCACATCGGCAAATTTGAGCAAGCCACAGACGGAACGCTGTTTCTGGATGAGATCGGCGATATGCCGCTGGCCATGCAGGCCAAGCTGCTGCGCGTCCTGGAACAGGGCGAGGTGGAGCGAATCGGCGGAGACAAGCCGGTCAAAGTCAATGTCCGCACGGTGGTGGCCACGCACCGGAAGCTGGAAGAGCAGGTCAAGCAGGGTACTTTTCGCCAGGACTTGTTTCACCGCGTGTTCGTGTTTCCTGTAGTCCTGCCGCCGCTGCGTGAGCGGCTGGAAGATATACCGGCGCTGGCCGCGCACTTTGCCGCGCAGATTGTGAAGCAGAACAACTGGAAGGAAATCACCTTTAGCCCGGAAGCCATGCGGGCCTTGCAGGCGCACACGTGGCCGGGAAATATACGCGAGTTGCGTAACGTGGTGGAACGTCTTCTGCTGTTTGCCGAAGGCGACGTTATTACAGCCGGCACTGTGCAGGCCGCGTTGCCATCCGCTCTGACTGGAGAAAGCGGCGGCAGCATGCCGGTCACAGGAAGCGGCACGCTGGCCGAGCGTGTGGAGCAGGTGGAACGGCAGATGATCCTGGATGAAATCAAGCGCCACAACCAGAACATCACAAACACCGCCAGGGCCCTGGGCCTGGAACGCAGCCATCTTTATAAAAAATGCCAGCAACTGGGGATTGATCTGCGCGAGTTGCGTAAATAGCAGCCAAGCACTCGCGCACTGAAACTTCTTGCTTCGTCCCATCGCCTCACGTAGACTTCCCGGAAAATTAGTTAAAGCGAATGTTAGAAAAACAGACTGGTTGTGTGACTGGCCTGCCTGTGGAGCGCCCCGTGAGCCAAGAGATCTCGCTACTGCCTTGGGATTCACCGAAGTTCTATCCTGAAGCGCATGCCGCAGCAGCCGGCCGGCTGAACTTTATTGACC
>DAHUXF010000344.1 GCA_027307295.1 Acidobacteriaceae bacterium | reverse complement strand
GCCAACCCTACCAGTTTCAGGGCTTCCATGGCCTGGTTTCTTGCCGCTGAAGTACGCGTTACTGCATGACGCCCGTAGTGCACGGCTAGCTGAACATTTTCCAGGACTGTCATGGCCTTAAACGGACGCACCACCTGATGGGTGCGCGCTACTCCTTTTTTTACCAGCGTTGCCGGGGCCATCCCGGTTACATCCCGCCCGCGCAGATGGACTTTGCCGGAAGAAGGACGCACGGCCCCGGTGATTAGACTAAAGAGAGTTGTCTTGCCCGCGCCGTTGGGGCCGATAAAGCCGCATATCTGCTTTTCCGGGATATCAAAGGTCACGTCCTTCAACGCCGCTACGCCCCCAAAAAACTTGGTCAGCGTCTGGACTTCCAGAATCTTCACGCTTCCTCCTAAACAGCCGGAAGAGCCGCCGCAAAAGTCCCAGCAGGCCGTCAGGCTCCAACAGAATGATGACAATAAGTAGTGAACCATAAATCAGCAGGTGAAGGTTAGGAAAATGCACCACCAATTCCTCTTCCACAATGCCGAAAACCACGCCGCCCAGGACTGCCCCCCACACCGTCCCAATGCCGCCGATGACCGGCATGAGCAGGATGGAGATTCCGGTCTGAAAGGCAAAAACATCGCCGGGATAAAAAAAAGCTGCGCGCCGTGCGTAAATGCCTCCGGCCATCCCGGTCAGCCCGGCAGCAATGGCATGAACCCAGAGCTTGGAGATGAACGGGTTCACGCCAACATCGGCGGCAGCATCTTCATCCTGCTGGATGGCGCGCAAGGCCAGCCCAAACTTGCTGTTGGCCACCAGAGTGGAGACCGCAACAGCCAGCGCGACTGCCGCAATCGCGCTGTAATAGTGCTCAAACTGGTTGAAAGGCTGGTCTTCCGTGATGCGATACCCGCTGGCGCCGCCGGTGATATCGAGATTGTTCATGATCACGCGTACGGCTTCGGTCACGCCAATGGTGGCGATCACAAAATACGGCCCGCGCAAACGGAATGTGGGAAGGCCAATCAGGAATGAGGCCAGCATGGCGACTGCCGCGCCGCCGGCAAAGCCAAAATAAGGGCTATGGCCGGCATGCATCAGCAGAGCTGTGGTGTATGCGCCCAATCCAAAAAACACGGCAAAGCCAAACGATACCTGCCCAGCCATGCCGCCCAGAAGGTTCCAGCCAAGGCTGGTGGTTGTCCAGACGGCGGTAATAAAGAGCAGACGCGTCAGGTTGTCACTGATGCCCAGCTTTGGCAGCAACAGCAATACGGCCAGAAGGATCCATGGAAAAAGGGCCTTTGTCCATCCGCCAATCCCTGCGGGACGGTTCATGCCGCCTTCCATTTTCTGGTGAACAAGCTGGCCAGTCCCTTGGGCATGATGACCAGGACCACCACCAGCAATGCGAACGAGATGGCGGGTTGGTAGCTGGCGGGCAGCTTGAGGATGCCAAATGTTTCTACCAGGGCGAGAACAATTGCACCCAGGGCCACGCCGGAGACAGAATCAAGTCCGCCGAGAACAATAATCACGAAGGACCGCAGCAGGAATTGCCGGCCAAAATCAGGACTGAAAGAGTAGAGCATTCCCAGCAGGGCCCCGGCAAATCCGGCAAAGGCCGTCCCCAGACCAAATGTGAGCCGCGAGGTGCGCTGGTCGTCCACGCCCACAATCTGCGCGGCATACGGGTTCTGAATCAGCGCTCGCATTGACCTTCCAAACCAGCTGCGGTGAAACACGATTTGCAGGACAACCATGCAAGCGGTGGCGGCAGCGAACACGACCAGATTGACTTTGGGAATGGAGATCTGGCCAATCTGGACCGATGAAAGAGTTAACGGCGTAAGGATGGACTGGTCCTCATTCCCCCAGATCAGGTAGGCGATGTTCTGTAAGACCAGCCAAAATCCAAACATCAGCAGTAGGGAAGCCAGGGTTGGAGTGTCTGATTTTGGCAGCCAGCGCACCAACAGCCAGTTTATGGCCATGCCGAACACGAAGAATACCGGCAAGGCCAGCACCGCACCCAGAATAGGATCGATGTGAAAGCGCTGGAACATCTCCAGGGCAAAATAAGCGCCCAGCATCAGGAACCCGGCGTGGGCCAGGTTCACGATCTTCATCACGCCATAAACCACGGTCATGCCTACGGCCATGACTGCATACACTCCGGCCAGCAGCAGCGCCTTCAATAACAGGTCAAGATATTCAACAGCATCCATATGTGGTGAGTGGCTATGCTCTCAGCGCCCCGGTTATCGGCCTGGGATGGGCGCTACCGCCGCCCCAGTGGCTGCGTCTTTCGGGAAAACAATGTCCACTTTGTTGTCCGGCTTGTTCTGCGTGATGACAAAAGGATATTCGGTTTGTCCGTTGGGACCGAACTTCAGGACCTGGCCGGGCAGCACGGAATCCTTGAGCTGGGCTTTTTTGAGAGCGTCGCGAATCGCCGTCTTATCGAGCGATCCTGCGGCCTCAATGGCTTTTGCCAGGATGCGCATGCCGTCATACGCGGGAGCGGAATACCAGGAATCCACGTCATGGCCGGTAAATGCTTTGTAGTCATCAACAAATTTCTTTACCTGGGGGTAGGGAAGCTTGTTCGACCACCAGATGCCGGAGAAGATATAGTCGGTACCCGCGCCAAGCGCCTGGCGAGCAGCGGCTTCCGGACCGCGAGCGCCATAGCTGATCATCTGATGATGCAGGCCACTCTGTAGATACTGGCGATGCATGGTGATGTAATCAGGAAGGTGCGCGTCAGAAAGAAAAATGTCGGCCTTGCTGCTCTTTACCTTTTGCAGCACCCCGGAGAAATCTGTGGCTCCCAACTCAAACTTTTCATTGATGACCACCTGGAAGTAACCCGGATGTTTGCCAGACCACTCATTGAAACCCTGCACGTAGTCAATTCCGTGGTCCGTGTTTTCCACCACAATGGCGACTCTTAAATCTTTCTTAAGTTTGCCCTGGTCGATCAAGCTGCCCAGAAATTCCGCAGTTGTTGTGCCGATTAAAGCCACCGGGCTCAGAGTTCCAAACGCGTATTGGTATCCTTTGCCGAAAATGGCGGTGGCGCCCGCTCCGGTGGTGATCCAGGGAGTCTTATAGCGGTCTGCCATCACGGATTCCGCAGTGCCCAGCACAGTGGAGTATCCGCCCAGAACGGCGATTGCATTGTCGGAACTCATAGCGCGCTCGGCCAGGGAGGCCGATTTTTTGGAGTCGGAGCCGTCATCGTAAAAGATCACATTGATTTTGAGCTTCTTGCCTTTGCTCTTGATCATGATGCCGCCGCCATCATTGATCTGCTTGATGGCAAGTTCAATGCCTTCCTTCTGGTAGGTTCCGGGCTTGCTCTCACTGCCGGTGGTGGGCATTACAACGCCAATCGTAATCACGTCATCGGCGGCCATGGCTGGAGCGGGGCGGCCTGTCAGCGCCAGAAATCCGGTGACCAGGAGTGCAAAAGCCTCCGCTCCACGCAACTTCACGCCTATCCGCCAAGAAGCTCTTTTCATTCTTTCCTCCCTGAAATTAAAGCAAATCTGCGGCCTGACTGCGGGCCCGGACAGCCAGGAACCAGCTTTGATGGCTGGCAAACGCAGTAGGGGTGCATGATATCTCCGGGGTGTCACGAATCACAAGCGGTTGTTTGGAATGCGCAAGGGGGACTGAGCTTCTAAACTTGATTTACCAAAACAATCCGAGCGTAATCCGACGGGGCATGGACGATTCATGTTCACGGCATCGCTTTCCGCTTGACATCTGTGGTAATCCGGCTACCCTAGGTTTCCGAAAGAAG
>DAHUXF010000343.1 GCA_027307295.1 Acidobacteriaceae bacterium | reverse complement strand
CTGGCTGAAGACCGCAAGCGTTTTGGCAAGCTTCTGGAAGAGTTGCATATTCCGCAGCCGCCGGGCGCTATCGCCACCAGCGTGGAAGAAGCCGTGGCCGGCGCGCGCAAGGCCGGATACCCGGTGCTGGTGCGCCCCTCTTACGTGCTGGGCGGGCGGGCCATGGTGATTGCCTATGACGATGACAGCGTGGTCCGGTACATGAAAGAAGCGGTGGAGTATTCACAGCAGCGCCCGGTGCTGGTGGACCACTTTCTGGAAGACGCGATTGAAGTGGACGTGGACGCGCTCTCTGACGGTGAAGATGTCGTCATCGGCGGCATTATGCAGCACATTGAAGAAGCCGGCATACATTCCGGCGATTCATCCTGCGTGCTGCCCGCTGTGGGACTGCGCAAGCCCGTGCTGGATACAATCCGCGACTATACCTTCAAACTGGCGCGCGCGCTGAAAGTGATGGGGCTGATGAATATCCAGTTTGCCATCCAGAATGAAAAAGTTTTTGTGATTGAAGTGAATCCGCGCGCTTCACGCACTGTCCCGTACGTTTCCAAAGCCACAGGCATACCGCTGGCCAAGATTGCAGCGCGGCTGATGACCGGACGCAAGCTGCGCGAGTTCCTGCCCCTCAACGTGCAACAGGGAACGGACCTGGCGCCGGGCGCGGGATATTTTGTGAAGTCGCCGGTCTTCCCCTGGAACAAATTCCCCGGCGTGGACACAGTGCTGGGTCCGGAGATGAAATCCACGGGCGAAGTGATGGGTGCAGCGGAGACTTTCGGCGAAGCTTTTGCCAAAGCGCAGATTTCTGCCGGGCAGGCGCTGCCTACACGCGGCACAGTTTTTATCAGCGTGATTGACCGCTACAAGCAGGACTCCATTGAATTGGCCCGGCGCTTTGTTGAATTGGGTTTCAACATCGTTGCCACGCACGGCACTGCGGACCGTATGGAAAAAGCCGGGCTCACCGTGGACCGTGTTTATAAAGTAAAAGAGGGCCGGCCCAACGTGGTAGACCTGATCAAGGGTGACCGGGTGCAGCTTGTTGTCAACACGCCCCACGGCGCTGAACCCTGGTTTGACGAAAAAGCTATCCGTCGCGCTGCGGTTATCAACCGCATCCCCACCATTACCACCATGGCCGCTGCCTGGGCTGCCGCGGAAGGCATTGCCGCCCTGCAACGGAATGAGGTCAATGTGCGGTCACTGCAGCAATGGCATGGCAGCAAGCAGCATTCCACCATCAGCGCGAAATAGCAGCTTGTAAGCGACGCGCCTCCACTTCGCGGAGGCGTTTCATTATGTGCAATTTGTCTCGCGATAGCAGCTCTGGGGGCGGCACGGTGCAATCCTGCTTCAAAGACCCCATTTATCCGCTTTTTCTATAGCTTAAATAGCCATGCTCAAAATGAAACCCTGCCCATTTCGTGTTATCGTAAAAAAATCAGGGGTCGTGCAACAATGCAAAAATTTCAGATTAGAATTTACTAATCAAAAGCTCTGATCTCAGGAGATTGCATGGTTCGCGGAGTATTGGTCCCATATTTTGCAGCTCTTTTCGTCCTTTTATCAACTGTGTCGTCTTTATGCCAGGAAAAGCCCCTTCGTCCGATCCATACCTTTTCAATCGTGGCTTTTGATCCCGCGACCGGAGAGATGGGCGTGGCGGTGCAGTCGCATTGGTTCGCCGTGGGAGGTGAAGTTCCGTGGGCAGAGGCCGGAGTAGGAGCGGTGGCCACACAGTCCTTTATTGATACCAGTTACGGTACGCTGGGCTTGAACATGATGCGGGCGGGCAAGACCGCCCCAGAGGCCTTGCAGGGACTGCTGATTGCCGATGGCGCATGCAACGTTCGTCAGGTGGCGATGGTGGACGCGCAGGGGCGCGTAGGGACTTTCACCGGAGCTAAAGACATTCAGCCGGCGGGCGGGATTGCGGGCGCTTCCAGCGGTGGCAGCCTGCCCATCCAATGCGGCGGCCATCCGGGGGGCATACTGATGACCGGCAAGAACTATGCTGTGCAGGCCAACCTGATGAGTAATGACAAGATCTGGCCCGCCATGTCCAAGGCCTATGAGTCAACCCAGGGCGATCTGGCGGAGCGCATGCTGGCCGCGCTGGATGCAGCGCAATCTGTAGGCGGCGATGTGCGGGGCCGGCAGTCGGCAGCTCTAGTCATTGTTCCCGCCAAAGGCACAGGCAAGCCCTGGCAGGACTACCTCTTCAACCTCCGCGTGGACGACAGCCCGGAGCCGCTCCAGGAATTACGGCGTCTGGTGAAGCTACAGCGCGCCTATAACCACATGAATGCCGGTGATAAAGCGGTGGAAGTGCATGACAATGCCGGTGCGCTGCGCGAATACGGCGCAGCGGAGCAGCTTGTTCCTGACAATGCGGAGATGATGTATTGGCATGCCATAGCATTGGTCAACATGGGCCGCCTGGATGACAGCCTGCCGCTGTTCAAAAGAGTATTCGCCCTGGACCGCAACTGGGCTGATCTGACGCCCCGGCTGCCCAAGGCCGGGTTGTTGCCCGATGATCCGCAACTGGTCCAGAAAATTGTTGGACAGGCCAAGTAGCACAGGTGAGCCCACGCAGCCTGAAATGGGCTCCGGACGCAAAGTTGTATTGCTAATTGCTGTCAACTGGCGGCAGATCTACTCCCGGGTTGAAGCTATTTTTCAACAGCATGCTGCAAGCCTGAAGGCCTTCTCCACAGAATCATTAGAAAAATCTGATACAAAGCGCCGGTCTATGTCACCACTGGTATATAAGGCACAGAATCATGCATTTTGACGCGTATTTTAAAATGTGCGCGCAGCCATGGAGGAACAGTGATGTTCGAAAGATTAGATACGCTTGTCGCTTTTGCAACCGTGATGCTGGGAGTCAGCCTGTTGATCACCGTTCTCAACCAGATGATCGCCAGCCTGCTGGGTCATCGCGCAACGTACCTGAAAGATGGAATCAAAGACCTGCTGGAAACTCTTGATCCAACACTTGTGCCTTATCTGGAGAAGATTGCAACTGACGTTCTGACCCACAAGCTGTCATCGGACTCGATTTTCGCCCACATGGGGTGGGCGCCCGGCAGATGGAAGCTGGCCACCAGCATCAAGCCGGACGAATTGGCAAAGGTGCTGAACGTGGTTTCCGCCGGAAAGTCTTATGCTCCCAATATCCAGGCGATCCTGGGCCAGATCAATCCAACGGTGGCGCGCGAAGCCCAACTGCTCGCGACTACAGTGACCGCACTGGCCCCTACGGCAGCAGCCACCGCGGACCAACTGGTCAAGGAATATGTTGAGAAAGGGACCCAGACGATTGGGCGGCTGGAGGCCGCTTTCAATTCAACCATGGACCGCGTCCGGCAGCGATTCACCTTGCAGATGCGCGTTTGGACGGTCGTCTTTTCTTTGGCATTTGCTCTGGCATACCACATGGACGCATTCAAGATCTACGCGCAACTCTCCACGGATCCTGCCGTGCGCGCCAGCCTGAACAATGTCTCCACGGACCTGATGAAAAAATACACTGACCTCACCGTGCAACAGCAGGCCGGAAAAACCCCCGATGATTACACAAAAGAACTGTCCGGAACTTACAAGAGTGTTCGCAGCCAGCTTGCCGAATCTGAGCCTGCCATGTTTGAGTTGCCGGGTTGGAGCGGTTGGAAAGCCCGCTGGATGAAAACCCCGGACAAAAACAACCCGGGCGAGACACAAGGCTTGGATTGGAGTGGATTATTGCGAATCCTGGCCACGGCTGCCCTTCTGAGCCTGGGTGCTCCATTCTGGTTCAACACGCT
>DAHUXF010000342.1 GCA_027307295.1 Acidobacteriaceae bacterium | reverse complement strand
ACGCTGGCCACCATGCCGCTGAAACGGTTGGAAGACCTGCTCTGGGCTTTCCGTGACCGAATCCTTGATCTCAAGCAGGACCGCCGGTTCAAATACATTCTGGTGTTCAAAAACCATGGCGAGGCCGCAGGGGCGTCCCTGGAGCATCCCCACTCACAGATTATCGCTCTGCCCATTCTGCCTAAGCAGGTAGTGGAAGAACTGGAAGGTTCGCGGCGTTATTTCTCTAACAAGGAGCGCTGCATTTACTGTGACATTCTCCGCCAGGAACTGGAAGCCCAGGTGCGCGTGGCGGCGGAGAACCAGGACTTTGTTACATTGTGCCCGTATGCCCCGCGTTTCCCGTTTGAAATGTGGATCTTGCCCAAGCGGCATGAATCTGCCTTTGAGAATTCACCTTCCACCATGTATGAAAATCTGGCGCGCATGCTGCACACGGTTCTGAACAAAGCCGTGCATGTGCTGGATAATCCTGCCTATAACCTGATCATCCATAGCTCGCCTATCCAGGAAAACACGAACGACTTCTATCACTGGCATCTGGAGATCATTCCCAAGCTGGCGAAGACAGCCGGATTTGAATGGGGCACTGGTTTCTACATTAATCCAACGCCACCGGAAGAAGCAGCGAAATATCTGCGTGAGGCCAAGGTGGAAGAAGGACAGCCCGTGGGAGTTGAACAGATCGGGTAAGGCGTAAGAATTTTACCGCAGAGGACGCGAAGGTAGCAGAGGAAGAATGCTTAGGGGAAGATGATTTATTCCGGAGCTTGTTTTTCCGATCAGTGTTATCCGTGTCATCAGTGGTAAGAATGTGTTTTTGTTTTGCCACAGCTGCATGCGGCTCAGGACAAGGCTGAAACTTCGCGTAAACTCTTTACCAGCTCAATGACGCGGCCAGCCACGTAGTCGATCTCAGCTTCAGTATTAAAGCGGCCAATGCCAAAGCGGATGGCGCAGCCCGCAGCCTCATCGCTCAGGCCCAGCGCCTTGAGCACATGCGAAGCCTCTGTCTTTCCCGAGGAACAAGCGGAGCCGCTGGAGAGAGCAACATCATGCAGGCCGGTCAAAAGAGTTTCCCCCTCCACGTGCAGAAAACTCATGTTCAGGTTGCCGGGTAGACGATGCTCCATGCTGCCATTGATAACGACTTGATCCAGTCCGGCAAGCAAGCGGTCGCGCAGGCGGTCGCGCAGTCCGGCAAGTCGCCGGCTTTCCTCAGATAAGTTCTGCTGGGCGATCTCACAGGCTTTGCCAAAACCTACGATGCCGGGGACGTTCAGCGTCCCGGAGCGCAGGCCGTGTTCGTGGCCTCCGCCGTGAATCATCGGCGCAAGCCGCACTGATGGATCATTGCGAACATAGAGCGCACCGCAGCCCTTGGGACCATAGAGTTTGTGCGCGGTAAGCGAGGCAAGATCGAGATGCGCGCGCTTTACGTCGAGCGGAATTTTGCCCAGGGCCTGGACCGCGTCCGAATGAAAAAGAACACCCCGCTCACGGCAGAGCGCGCCGATTTCCTCAACCGGTTGCAGAACGCCGGTTTCGTTATTGGCGGCCATGATGCTGACCAGGATAGTGCGGTCCGTAAAGGAATCTTTCAGCCGGCCAAGATCGATTCGGCCATCCGCCTGCACCGGCAGCCATGTGATGTGGCAACCGTGCTTTTCCAGATATTTGCAGCTATCGAGAATAGCTTTGTGCTCACTCACGGCAGTGATGACGTGGTTCCCTTTTTCACAGAAGGCATCCACCACCCCTTTGAGCGCAAGGTTGTCACTTTCCGTAGCGCCTGAGGTAAAGACGATCTCCTGCGCGGATGCGCCGATTGCGGCAGCAATCTGGCGGCGGGCGGCTTCAACCGCGCCGGCAGCCTCCCAGCCAAAGGGATGGCTGTTGCTGGCGGCATTGCCGAACTTGGACGTGAGAAAAGGCATCATGGCTTCCAGGACACGCGGGTCGAGCGGCGTAGTGGCGTGGTTATCCAGGTAAACCGGAAGCTTTGCGGATGCGGAAGACGTACTGCCGTTGCTGCTCATCTGTTTCTTTGATTTTACTAAGGGTGCAGGCTGAGTTGAAGGAAAATAAAAAAGCCCGCCAGCGAACTGGCGGGCATGTGAAACTGTTCAAGCAAGCGCTAGAATCTCAAGACGCCTCCAACATAGAAGCGCCGGCTTGCCGCCAGGTTTGATCCCGGAATCGAATCGCCGGTGAACCGAGGAAGTGCAAACGCATTTCCGAACGTATTCGTTCCTGCGCTCTCGACGAAGGGAGTGACGGTTGCGAAGTTGGCATGATTAAGGGCGTTCAAGGCAGTAAAGCGGAACTCGAACGAAGCCCGTTCGTTGAACTTCACATGTTTCGTAACGCTTGCGTTGAGGAAGTTAAGCGGTGCATCACGGCCGATGTTACGGGGAGCGTTGCCGAATGGCGTGCCGAAAACTGTGTCGGCGATACCGGTGTTTGCAATGTAACGCACCTGTTTGTTTGTGACAGCAACAACCTGCGGATTTTTACTATTGTTTAGCGCGTTCAAGCTGATGAGCTGATTGTCTCCTGTCGCGCCAAAATTGTTGACGCAGGTGGTGTGAGTCGCCGCGTCACCACAGAAGATGCCCACGCTGTCCACCGGGGCGGAGAGGTTGCCCAGGAATGGACGGGCGGGATCCTGGGCATTGTTGAATTGGTTAATGAAACCAGAGTCAAAAAAATCACCAGACTGAGTGGCTCCGGCAGTGATCATTTGCGGAGTAAAGGCTTGCCCCGACTCCCAGACGTAAGACCCGGACATTGCCCACCCACCCAATACATGCCCGAGGAAACCATGCTGTTCTTTGAAGATTGGCAACTCTTCCACCACGGTCACGGTGAAGTTGTGTGGGATGTCCAAACCGGAGAATGAATACTCACCGCGGCTGATATCCAAGGGGTTCTGAGAGATGGCGAACGTCGTGCCTGCGCCACCTGTACCGAAAATCTCACTCACATTGTCCAGCGTTTTGCTGAAAGTGTATGCGGTACGCAAGGTCAGTTGGTGAAACAGGTTATTGGCTCGGAACTCCGTTTGAAGTGCATTGTAGTTGGAAAACCCTGAGTTATTGCGCGACAAAACAATACCCTGGTTGCAATTCAGGCGGCCAATCGCATTTGCATCAAACGCATTGGCTGCTGGACACGGTGTGTCACCGGCGGGGACCAAGCTCGGGAACTGCTTTGCCAGATCGCCGATAAACGGATTGGCATTCACAGTCTGGAAAAGCTGGCTGGCGTGGTTGCCCACGTAACGGACTTCGAGTGCTGAATTCTTGGTAATCTCGCGCTCCAACCCAAGGCTCCAGCTACTGACCTGATCGGGCCTCAGATTCGGGGACACGGTGGTTTCTCCCAGATCGCGAGGATCCAGAGGTCCCAGGCTGCTAACCAGCGGAATAAGCGCTGCGCGGGTATTAGGACCGGTGGGCACAGCAGGAATCTGAGTGGCGGCAGGCCCTCCAATAAGCGTTCCGGCTAGAACGGCCTGCAGCGTCGACGGCGCACTGCCGTAGTTGTTGAGGATAATATTGTAAAAGGAGGGGTCATAGGAGAGGCGGTAGCCGCCACGAATCGTGGTTTTTCCTTGACCTGTGAGGAAGCCGCCCCACTGTGGCGAATAAGCAAAGCCGATACTCGGGCCAATTGCTTTTTTGAAGGAAGCAACTGTGATGGGCGCAGTAACAGACGATGGCAGCTTAGGATCCCACAACGCATTTTTCCCTTGTTGCTGGATCACGCCAAGATCGTGTAATTGATTGTATGGCGACCCATAGTAGGAGTAAGTGACGCCTAGATTG
>DAHUXF010000341.1 GCA_027307295.1 Acidobacteriaceae bacterium | reverse complement strand
CAAGAAGTTTGTGGTGTCTCGTAGGTTCGAAGTTAAATGTTTTTGTAGGTTCGAGGTTAATGTTTCCCATAAGCTCGAGGTTAGTGCGTCTCCTGCAAATCGCAGTTAGCGATGTCTCGTATGTTGGAAGGTTAGTGGAATGTATCCGATGCAGCAAACCAGCTCATGCGGAGTGAACAACCATGGCGACAATAGCGACTGAACCGGAAAAACCCGAGAAGAAACAGCAGCATGTGCAGCCGAAGAGCGAGCATAAGCCGCAACGTCTGCGTACGGACGATAAGTTCAAGATATTTTGCGGTACAGCGAATGAGGCATTGACGGACGAGATTTGTGAATTCCTTGGCATGGCTCGCGGTAAGGCCACGGTAACGCGCTTCTCTGACGGCGAGGTCTACATTCAGGTAATGGAGAACGTGCGCGGCGCTGACGTTTTTGTGGTCCAGCCCACGTGCTTCCCGGTAGACGAGCACCTGGTGGAGCTGCTGTTGCTGGTGGATGCGCTGAAACGCGCTTCAGCCCGGCGCATTACCACGGTGATTCCGTATTACGGTTATGCGCGCCAGGACCGCAAAGATAAGCCGAGGGTTCCGGTGTCATCCAAGCTGGTGGCCGACTTGCTGACCACAGCAGGCGCGCACCGCGCGCTGGTGGTAGACCTGCACGCGCCGCAAATCCAGGGTTTCTTTAATATCCCGGTGGACCACCTGTTTGCTTCGCCTGTGCTGGTGGACCACTTCAGAAAAATGCAGTTGCCCAACCTGACCGTGGTTTCACCCGACGCAGGCGGCGTGGAACGGGCGCGGTTCTTTGCCAAGAAGATTGACGCAGCGCTGGCCATTGTCGATAAGCGGCGCACGGATATGAACGTGGCGGAAGTGATGCATGTGATCGGCGATGTCAAAGGGCGTACCTGCCTGATCATTGACGACATTATTGACACTGCAGGCACACTGGTAAAAACGGCGGAAGCCCTGGTGAGTGCAGGCGCGGCCAAGGTGTATGCATGCGCATCGCATCCCGTGCTTTCCGGGCCGGCCATTGAACGGATATCGAAATCGAAGCTGGAAGAAGTAGTGGTTACTAATACCATTCCGTTGACCAGCGCGGCAAAAGACGAGCCCAAGATCAAAGTTTTGTCGATTGCCGGCCTGCTGGGCCGGGCGATCCAATCCATACATGAAGAGACTTCCGTCAGCACGCTGTTTGCGTAACGCCGGGAGCGGAGAAGAAGGAAGAGACAAATGAGTACACAGGTAGAAATTGTTGAAGCTCAACCGCGTCCGGACAGTTCGCGCGGGAAGAATGAAGCGCGTCGTCTGCGGGTCAGCGGACGTGTACCGGCTGTGGTATACGGCGCCAAGAAGGCCACTGTTGCGGTGAGCGTTGATCCCAAGGTCATCACTAGGATCCTGGGTTCTGTATCCGGCCACAACACGATTTTTGACCTGCAAGTGGGCGGCGAAAAAACTAAAGCCATGATCGTGGACTGGCAATATGAGCCGTTGCGCGGCCATCTGTTGCACATTGACCTGAAGCGCATTGCCATGGACGAAAAGATCCGCGTTATGGTGCCGATCCATATGGTGGGAGAAGCAGCCGGCGTGAAGCAGCAAGGCGGAATTCTTGACCTGGTGCTGCGCGAAGTGGAAGTCGAGTGCTTGCCGGCAGATATTCCCAGCCACATTGATGCTGATATTTCTGAGCTGGTCTTCGGAACCGTGTTGCGCGTCAGCGACCTGCCGCACGGCGGCAAACTGAAGTTCATCACCGACGAAAATCAGGCGGTGGCCCACATTACGTCTGTGAAGGAAGAAGTGGCTCCCACACCGGAAGCGGCGGCGGAAGCTGCGTCAGCGACTCCGGCTGAGCCTGAAGTTATTAAGAAAGGCAAGCAGGAGACCGCGGAAGAGGGCGCTGAAGCTCCTCCGGCGAAGAAGTAGGCGCGGTGAAGCTGATCGTCGGGTTGGGAAATCCTGGTATCGAATACCAGTTCACGCCCCACAATATCGGCTTTCTCGCTGTAGACCGGATTGCCGGGCAGTGCGGGGTGATGGTGGACAACCGGCACTGCAAGGCGCTTACCGGCAGGACGCGCATCGGCAATGAAGAGGTGCTGCTGGCCAAGCCGGAAACTTTTATGAACCTGAGCGGCATGTCAGTGCTGGAGCTGGTCAGGAAATATGAAGTGGAACCGCAGTGCTTGATTGTGATTTATGACGAACTGGACCTGCCGCTGGGGATGATTCGCGTGCGGGCCCGTGGTTCGTCGGCGGGGCATAACGGAATGCAGTCCATCATCAATGCGCTGCAGACTGAGGAGATTGCGCGGATACGGATCGGCGTGGCCCCGGATGATCCTAAAAAAGGCGGAGCGAAATACATACTCTCGCCTTTTCGGAAGTCGCAGATGGTGGCCGTGGATGAAGCGCTGGATGTTGTGGCGCAGGCAGTGAATGTGATCGTGAATGAAGGCATTGCCCCGGCCATGAATAGATTTAACCGGAAGAACAAGCCGGAAGATCTGGAAGAAAAAGTTTAGGCCGCCAGACGCGTTGGGGCAGGGCGGCATAAAGATTAAAAAAAGTCGCGCAGCGGCTGGTGCGTTGAGCGCCGCTTCAAGCGCTGAAGGGGCTTACGGTTCATCAAGCTTTAAAGCGGTCTGGAGCGAAGCGACAGGAGATAAAAGAGATATGCAAAGAACTTATGAAGTCATGTTCATCGTACGGCCTGACCTGTTGGAAGAAGACATGGACAAGCTGATTGCCACGTTGCAAGGCCACGCTACCACCGCAGGCGCGACGGTACAGAACGTGGAAAAGATGGGAAAGCGCCGTTTGGCGTATGACGTCAAGAAATTTTCAGATGGACAGTACGTGCTGTTCGTTCTGCAGGCTGACGGCAAGGCGATCCATGAACTGGAACGCCGCATGCGCGTCTCAGAGCCGGTGATCAAATTCATCACCGTGCGCACGGACGAAGAACAGCAGCGGCTGACCAAGGTCCGCAAACTGCGTGAAGCCAAGGTGAAGCGTCCGCCCGCAGGCTCTACGCCCGTGGAAGCGGAGAGCCCGGCGGTCAACGCCTAAGCTCAGACATTGGAAAGTCCCGGATTTTATTTGGGACCGGGATGAACTTATCAATAAAAGAAAAAGATTGTGCGCTTGCAGAGCGCGCTGCTTGAAGGAGAAACATGGCTGACGAAAACCAGGAAGTTTCAACACCAGCGCCGCGGTCCCAGGGCGGAAGGCCGGATGGACCGCGCCCCGACCGTGGTCCCGGCGGGCGCGATGGCGGACGTAAATTTTTCCGCCGCAAAAAAGTTTGTAAGTTCTGCGTCGAAAAGATTGACGACATTAACTACAAGGACGTGCGCCTGCTGGGCCAGTTTGTGGCCGAACGAGGCAAGATCGTTCCGCGCCGGCTGACCGGCGTGTGCACGCCCCACCAGCGCCGCCTGACTGCGGCCATCAAGCGGGCGCGCAACATTGCCCTGCTGCCCTTTGCGGCGCGGTAAAACACATTTGAATCTGGAGATCTGAAATGGAAGTCATTCTCAAAGAAGACGTAGCGAAGTTGGGATCGCGCGGCGACGTGGTGAAGGTCGCCGAAGGATACGGGCGAAATTTCCTTCTCCCGCGCAAGCTGGCCATTGAGGCCAACGAGGGGAATAAGGCCGTCATCGTGCAGATGAAGGCTGCCTCCGTGCGCCGTTCGGCCAAAGAGAAGGCTCAGGCTGACGAACTGGCGAAGCAGTTTGAAGGCGTGTCGGTGTCGTTCACGCGCAAGTCGGGCGAGCACGATCAGCTGTTCGGATCGGTCACCTCAAGCG
>DAHUXF010000340.1 GCA_027307295.1 Acidobacteriaceae bacterium | reverse complement strand
ATGCGCGCATCATGACCGAAGAGAGGATGGTGGGCCAGATAAACCAGCACTGCCAGCATCTCACCGGCTTCCAGGGGCAGAGCGCCCTTGGAGGCGGAACGCATTACGTTCACCGGCACGGCATTCTGTTTAATCAGCTCAAGAATAGGAGCCATACACTGCTTGAGTTTAATTCTGATCGCGCCGGGCAACAAGAAATGCCCGGATGAAAGGCTTCAGGTCGCCATCCAGTACGCGGTCCACATCGCCCACCTCCAGCTTGGTGCGATGGTCTTTCACCAGCCGGTACGGATGCAACACGTAAGACCGTATCTGCGATCCAAAATCAATATCCAGCTTGGAATCTTCCAGCTTCTTGTTGATGGCCCGCTTCTTTTCCAGCTCGTACTCATACAGCTTGGAGCGAAGCATCTTCATGGCCCGTTCGCGGTTCTTGTGCTGCGAACGTTCGTTCTGGCAGGCCACCACAATTCCCGTGGGAATGTGGGTAATGCGCACCGCCGAATCCGTGGTGTTCACGTGCTGCCCGCCTTTGCCGCCGGAACGGTATGTGTCTGTGCGCAGGTCTTCCGGCTTGATGTCCACTTGAATGGATTCATCAATTTCCGGCGAGACAAAAACGCTGGCAAAGGACGTGTGCCGCCGCTTGGCCTGGTCAAATGGCGAGATGCGCACCAGCCGGTGCACGCCGATCTCGCTTACCAGCAATCCATAGGCATAGTCGCCGCTTACGGTAAACGTGGCCGACTTGATTCCGGCTTCTTCCGCAGGCTGGTACTCATTCACTTCGGTGGCAAAACCCTGCCGCTCCGCCCAGCGCAGATATAAGCGTAGCAGCATCTCCGCCCAGTCCTGTGATTCAGTTCCACCCGCGCCCGGATGAATGGTGACAATGGCATTGCGCATATCATGCTCGCCGGAGAGCAGGCTGCGCGTCTCCAGCTTGTCAGCCACTTCGCGCAGCTGATCAATTTCCCGGCGCAGCTCTTCCATCACGGCTTCGCCCTCGCGGGCCAGATCAAAGTAGGCCTGGATGTCTTCCACCCGGCGCGCCAGGTCCGCGTCCATGGCCAGGGACTCTTCCAGCCGCCGCCGCTGCCGCATAAGTTGCTGGGATTTTTCCTGGTCAGCCCAGAGGTTGGGATCGCCGACCTGTTTTTCTATTTCAGCGAGTTGCTGGCGTAGTGTGGGAGCGTCAAAGATAGCTCCGCAGATCGCGCACTTTGTCGCGTACCGCAGCGTATTCGCGTTCTAATTCTTCAACCATATAATTTACGCGGGGCGGGCCTCAATCATGGTAGGCGCACGATAACGCCAGCGCACAAACACCGCCAAACATGAGATTACCACACAAGCCCAGGCAAAAATGTCGCCATTGCGGCTGTAAAAGGTGCTTTCCATCTGCGGCGCAAAATGCGCTACCAGAGTTGTGCGGAGATTGCGCGGCGCGCTTTCCACCACGCGGCCAAAAGGATCAATGGCCGAAGTAGTGCCATTATTGGTGGCCAGCAACAGCCAACGCTGGTTCTCCATGGCCCGCATCCGCGACATCTGGAGGTGCTGGGCGGGCGCGCTGGTTTCTCCATACCACAGATCGTCAGAGATATTGATCAACACCTGCGCTCCGTTCGCAGTAAACTCACGCACTTCGTTGGGGAATATGGATTCATAACAGATAAAAATTCCACCGCGCGCACCATTCAGATCAAAAACCTTGCGCTCTGTGCCCCGCGCGTAGTCGCCCACCTCGCGGGTGAGCTTATTGGCAAACGAGAGCAGGTTTTGCAGCGGAACATATTCACCGAACGGCACCAGATGGATCTTGTCATAACGTCCCAGCGTATTGCCGCGGGGGTCCATCACCAGAGCGGAGTTGAGCAGCATGTGCTGGCCTGCGGCGTCCGTGGTTTCTCCCACGCTGCCAATCACCAGGTAGGAATTCGTATCCTGGGCCAGGGCCATGAGCCACTGGTGCAACCGGGGATCGGAGATAAAAAACGGAGCCGGCGACTCCGGCCAGATAATCAGGCCTGGGCTGTTCGCCGTCCCGCGGGGCGGCACTGCCTTCACGCTGAGCTGCACCAGGTCTGCCGTCATCTGGTCAAAATAGCGCGGGGTCCATTCGGATGGATCCAGCAACGGCACGTTGCCCTGGACCAGCACGGCCTGCTGCGTGGGAATAAACGGCGCAGGCTGGGCAAAAACGCCGATCTGCAAAGCAATGGCAGCCGCCGTGGCCGAAACCAACAGGTTTGTGCGGCGCCGTCCGTACAGCAGCAAAGCGGCAACAAACGCAGAGTTCACCAGCATCACGGCAAAAGACAGGCCGTACACGCCAGTGATTTGCGCAATGCGCGCAAAGGGAATGTTATCCACCTGCGCGTTGCCCAGAAGGTTCCAGGGATCGCCGATAACGCGGTCGCGAAACAGTTCAATGGCGGTCCAGAACACGGGGGCCAGCAGCAATGGACGGCGGTTGCCCAGAGTCGAGCGGCGGGCCATCAACACCACCAGCGCGCCAAAAGCGCCATGGTTCAATCCCATAAAAAGGCAGAATGCAACCGTGATAAGCGTGGCGGCAATTCCGGGCAATCGCCCATACACGTTCATTACGGGATAAATCCAGTAACATGTCCCCGAGTACCACACGATTCCGCAAACCCAGCCAATCAGAAAGCCCTGCCATACGGTAAAAGGACGCAGGGAACGGCCTTCTGAATCAAACAACTCGCCTTCTCCGCCGCGTCCACGCAACAGGGCATAGAGCAGTGGGACCATGGCCACCCAGCAAAGAAAATAGAAATTGGCCTTGGGGAAAACAAGGACCTGCAAGCCCGCGGAGATCAGGGACAGGACCCAGGCTCTGGAAGGAATGTTGCGCACTGGAACCAGATTCTAACAAACAGCCCTTTGATTCCGCTCGGGTGCGGGATTACAATGGCAACCGTAACTGCGTGGTCCATTTCGTGCCCGTCATCAAGATAGTTCTTTACCGGGCAAATTTGGCGCTGGGCCGCCATGATGGTTACGTCCTGAAAAACAGCGCAGAGCATGCTGGAATTGGACGGCAAACCACGAGTTGAATGAGGAAATAAAGAACTAACGGGCACCGTCCGGCAAGCGCTTCTCTTGGGCGATTTTTGACGAATGTCCGTTATGATCTTTTAGAAAATGTCAGCAGGCTCAGGAGTAGTCCCACCACTTTCGAACCGGGTCCGCATCGTCGTAGCGACCTCGGTCATGCTCACATTCATTTCATACTGGCGGGCTGCCGCCATTGTGTTGAATGATCTGGGCTCGTCCGCCTTTTATGCCGGCGGCATTGCCGAACAGGCCGTCGGCAAGTCGGCCCCAGGGTTCATTCTTGGCGTAATGCTCTTTGCCTTTGCGGTGCGCTCCGTCTATGTGGAGAGCTGCTCCAT
The DNA here is from genome assembly GCA_027307295.1 of Acidobacteriaceae bacterium. Taxonomy (GTDB): domain Bacteria; phylum Acidobacteriota; class Terriglobia; order Terriglobales; family Acidobacteriaceae; genus Angelobacter. The sequence goes on along the minus strand of DAHUXF010000340.1, from coordinate 411 downwards.
GTTCACGCGCGGCGGCGTGTATCGCGTGGTGAAAGAGGCCCTGGGCGGGACATTTGCCAAACTGAGCGTCTCCGCGCTGATGTTTGACTACATCCTGACCGGCCCGATTTCCGGCGTGTCCGCAGGGCAATACATTGCCGGACTCATCAATGAGCTTTTCTCCGCTGCCGATGCGCATGGCTGGGTTCCGCGCGCCATGCACGCGATGTTTCATGGCACGCCGCAACTGGACCTGAACCACTCTGCCGCGGCTTTTGCCGTTATCGTAACGCTCTACTACTGGTGGCAGAACCTGAAGGGCATTGAGGAATCCAGCGACAAAGCTTTGCGCGTAATGCAGATCACCACGGTGATGGTCGTCATCCTGCTGGTCTGGGCCATCTACACTGTGGTGCACAATGGCTCGCCGCT
>DAHUXF010000033.1 GCA_027307295.1 Acidobacteriaceae bacterium | reverse complement strand
ATCGTTCGGCATCGCAAAGCCATTCTAAATGGGAAGCGGGTTGCTTTAAATCGCCGTGATCGCCGACAGCGCACGTCATCTGGTGATCGGGAAAGCCGTGGCGGCGATGGCGCGCGGTCGTCCGGTCCCGGCGCTCACATTTAAATCGCGCTCACCCTTCCGGCGCTCACCCCTGGGTGAATCCCGGAATGTATGCCGGGCATCTCACACAAAGTGGCAAGCGAAGGGGACAGGCTTGCAGAAAATTCGGCCCGGAGCGTCGCAGACGGACGCATCAGCAATTCATCGGGTGCAATTCATCTATAGCGGTTTATGATTGCCGTAAACCCTCGAACGGAAGCACAAGGTCCCTCTGGCCTACCCGAGCGCTGATGATGGCGCTCGCTCGCTGAACGGCCAATCGGGAAGACGAATTTTGAGAAAGAGTACGCTAATCCTAAAATCGCTTTAAAGCGCAAATCAGGAAACGGCAAATCAGCAACACGATTTATCAGCAGGCACATTCATCAACCATGTAATCATAAAAAATCAGGAGGAGAACATGTCAACAACGCAAGTGCGACCCACTCCAGCCCGGACCAAGACCAAGGGCTATGCGGCACAGTCGGCCACGTCGGCGCTGGCGCCTTTTTCATTTGCGCGCCGTGAGCCGCTGCCCGGCGACGTACAGATCGACATTCTTTATTGCGGCGTCTGCCACTCTGACCTGCACACGGTCCGCAATGAATGGAAGAACTCGGTCTATCCGGTAGTGCCGGGCCATGAAATTATTGGCCGCGTTACGGCCGTGGGCGACGAGGTAACGCGCTTCAAGCCCGGCGACCTGGCCGGCGTGGGCTGCATCGTGGACTCTGACCGCACCTGCCCCAACTGCCGCGCCGGACTGGAACAACTTTGTGACAGCGGCTTTACCGGCACGTACAACTCGCCGGACAAGCACCTGGGCGGAATGACTTTGGGCGGATATTCGAAGACCATTGTTGTGGACCAGGATTTTGTCCTGGACATCCGCGAGAAACACAACCTGGCAGGCGTTGCGCCCCTGTTGTGCGCGGGCATCACCACGTACTCTCCGCTGCGCCACTGGAAGGTCGGCAAGGGGCAGAAAGTTGGCATCGTCGGCCTGGGCGGCCTGGGACACATGGGCGTAAAGCTGGCCGCTGCCATGGGCGCGCACGTGGTGCTGTTCACTACTTCACCCGGCAAGAAAGAAGATGCGCGGCGGCTGGGGGCCCATGAAGTTGTCATCTCAAAAAACCAGAATGAAATGGGCAAGCACGCCAACAGCTTTGATTTCATCCTGGACACGGTTTCCGCGGAGCATGATCTGAACAGCTATCTGGCCCTGGTCAAGGCCGACGGCACCATGGTGCTGGTGGGCGCGCCGGAAAATCCTCCGGTAGTTGAGCCGTTCAGCTTGATCGTCAAACGGAGACAGCTGGCCGGATCACTGATTGGCGGCATTGCGGAAACGCAGGAAATGCTCGATTTCTGCGCCGAGCGCGGCATTACCTCAGACGTGGAAATTATTTCCATGGACAAGATCAATGAAGCCTATGAGCGCATGCTGCGCAGCGACGTGAAATACCGCTTTGTCATTGACATGGCAACGCTCTGAGAATTTTAGAAGGCGAACTTCTTCGCCGCAGATTTACGCGGACGAGCGCAGATCAAGATTGAGACTGGCCGCGAATCAACGCTAAAAGCGCGAATCGGGCCAATCTGGAAATTGTTGGGCAAGGCGGGAGCAGTTCAGCGTGAAAGGGGCAAAAAAATCGAAATACGTCTTGCGTGAGGCCATCAAGGCGTAAGCCTGCTTTCGCGCCGAAAAACAGCTTTACCTTTGGGAAAATGGCTGACGCCATCGCCTTAACACATGCTACGTGGCGATGTCACTTGGTGGTGTGATCCACGTCATGCCACCGCGCCGGAAATGCGTGCATCCTTGGTTACAGGAGAAAGGGTTACAGGAGAGAAGTCCAAGGAGAAAACCAGGGAGGAAATATGAAACCGGTTGCTGTCCTCTACTCCACGCGGACCGGGCAGACACAGAAGATAGCACAGTATGTTGTGAGTAAACTGCGCGCTTTTGGACTGGAGGCGGAACTCAGAATCGTCGCCAGACGAGCCGCAGCCATTGACCTGGGGCGTTACCGGGGCGTGATTCTTGCGGCCTCCGTCCATACTGGAAAGCATGAACGTGAAATGGTGAAGTTCGTGGTGGCGCATCTTTCCCAGTTGGCAGCAATGCCGGCGGCATTTCTTTCTGTCTCTCTGAGCCAAGCTGGTGCAGAACGGGCAGGCGAAAGCCCGGAGCGCCACAAGCAATTTGCGGCTGATGTGGAGCGAATGGTCGCTGCATTTATTGCAGAAACAAACTGGCATCCCCAGAAGGTCCTGCCCGTGGCAGGCGCGCTGCTCTACCGGCGGTACAATCCCCTGCTCCGCTGGATTATGAAGAGCATTGCCAGGAAAGTCGGAGGCCATACCGATACTTCGCGCAACTATGAATACACGGACTGGGCTGTGCTGGAGCGTTTTGTGCAGGAATGGGCCGTTATGATCCAGAGCAGAGAGGTCGTGGCCGAGCCTTATGCCGCTTAGCCCATCCAGCATTTTATCCTGAAGTCATTACGGTAGATACTGACGAAAGTTTCATTTCCACCTGTCTTTGCAGTTGAAACCCACCGTAAGTGGGTTCACAATCGCTTTTCATCAGCCGAAAAATCCGGCTTCTCAGGCCGGACATGGGGACGTGTGGATTATCATCGCGGAACTGAAACCATTCTTCTTGTGGACGACGAAGAGTCACTCCGTGTTGTCGTAGTCGATCTTCTCGGGCAGCTCGGTTACCGGATGCTTTCTGCCGCAAACGGCGCAGAGGCGCTGCAAATTGCACATCAGTATCCAGCCAAGATTGATCTGCTGGTCACTGACGTTGTCATGGGAGACCTGCCCGGTCCTGAATTGGCACAACAGCTCACGCACAGCCGCCCTGACATGAAAGTGGTCTTCATCTCTGGATTTGCCGATGGCTCACTGGCCCCTGGCGGAGTGCTGACGCCTGGTACTGTTCTGGTACAAAAACCATTCACCATAAAAATGCTTTCGGCCAGGATTCGCCAGGTATTGGAAGCGGCCTGAGCTTTCCGCAATTTCCTGCCTTTTGTGACCGGCAGGCACACGCAGTGCGTGGGATCTGACACATCCTGCCCATATCAGCCCCTACCCAAGTTGCTCATTTTAAAGAGGCTTATCTCCTGGCTGCCGATTTGCATTGTATCCAGACAGCTTGACCAGGGAGGCAGCGGCAACATGAACACAACTGTGGACGCGGCAGGAACCAAAGATTTTTTGATCTGGATAGCATTTTGGATCGCAGCCTTAGTGATGCTCTTGCCTGCGCTTTCCGGCAGCTAAACAGAGCTGGTTCATTCAATTTTGGTCCATCGTGCACAGGTATTGCGATTGTATGGAACCCACCGGGAAAATTTGTGCATCTACTTTATTAGTGCATCTACTTTATGGTGGCCCAGAGCAGGATTGAATACTTTGTGAAGGAGGTAAACATTCAATGCTTTCTAAATGTGCGAATCCAACCTGTTCCACACCGCTTGTGTACCTCCGCGAGGGCAAGATCTTTATGGTTGAATCATCCGACTTGCCGCGCGAAGCTTCCGTGCCAGCCCTCCCCAAGAAGCCTTCCCGGATAGAACACTTCTGGCTTTGCGGAAATTGCTCTACGGACATGACATTGGCCTTTGATTGTGAAGCCGGTGTGCAGGTCGTGCGGAAAGAACAGCCGCCGAAAAAAGTCCTCAGAGCGGCTGCATCTTAAAATTATTCATCGTTATTCATCATGCATCCTGGCAGCTTGTGAGCCGGCTTCTCCTGTGACGATTGACAGCCAGTAGCATCTGTCCTTACGTTCAAGATCGCAGATGTTGGGTCAAGAAAGATTGGTTTGTTGCAGGTTATCTTGCGGTGGGCCGGTAGCCCCCCGTGAGCGAGTACCAGCGGACCTTCAGCGTATCCAGCCCCATATAAAAACCGTCCCGCCATGGATGCATTTTGGACCGTTCATCGTGGCCCCAGGCGACCGGAACTTCCACCACCTTCATCCTCATGCTGTGGGCCAGATACAGGATTTCCGAATCAAAGCCCCATCGTCTGATCCGCTGCTTGGAAAAAATTTTTCTGGCTGCGTCGCGGGTGAATGCTTTGAATCCGCACTGGGTGTCACGGTAAGGCAGCGCAAGCACGATGCGCATAAAAATATTGTAGGCGCGGGACATGAGCTGCCGCTTCAAAGACTGCCGCTGAAATTGCAGCTTCGGGTCCAGCCACCGCGAACCGATGGCCACATCCGCTCCTGCTTCCAGTGCGGCAAAAAGCTTGCTTGCCTCGGAGATCGGCGAAGAAAGATCGGCATCAGTAAACAGCAGGATTTTTCCGTGGGCGCTTAACATGCCGGTGCGCACGGCATATCCTTTGCCCTGATTGCCAGGGTTTTCCAGCAAGCGCACCTGCGGATGATCTTCAGCAAAGGTCTTTACAAACTCCACCGTGTCATCACGCGAGCCGTCATTGACCACCAGGACCTCTGCATTCCAATTCTGCTGGCGCAGATGCTCGGTAATATTTTTCAGAGTGCCGCCAATACGTGCCCGCTCATTAAAGGCAGGCACAATAATGCTGTATTGCGGCTGGGCATTTTGCGGTCCTGACCTGTGTGACGACGCCTCGGTCGCCAGATTCATGCCGCCTGTTCCTTATGTTTGAGCATGGCAAAGAATGCCGGCACAAGGTTTGGGTCCCACAACCCTTTGTTGGCCTCGTCCATCATGGTGCGTTCGGCTTCTTCATGCGTAATCGCCGGTTTGTACGGACGCGCTGTGCGCAAGGCATCATAAACGTCAACTACCTGAAGTGTGCGCGCCAGAAGAGGAATGCTGTATCCGGAGAGCTGATCGGGGTATCCGCTGCCGTCCCAGTGCTCATGGTGATGGCGGATGATGGGCAGCACATTGCGAAATGACTTAAGAGGCCGGCAAATGGTTTCTCCAATGGCCGGATGTTGTTTCATGATCTCCCATTCTGCCGCAGTCAGCCGGGTGCCTTTTTTCAAAATGTCATCCGGAATGGAGACCTTGCCCAGATCATGCAGGTAACCGCCCCGCTTTAAGGCAATAATGCTGTCGCCGTCCAGGCCGATATAGTGTCCCAGTTCAACGGCATAATGCGCCAGCCGTTCACAGTGATTGCCCGTATAAGGATCGCGCGACTCAATGCCCAGGGCCAGCGCCACCAGCACCGCTTCAGCGTTCTCCAGTTCGTCTGTGAATTCTTTGAGCTTCAGCAGGGACTTGACGCGGGCAAACAGTTCTTCCGGATAGAGTGGCTTGCTGAGAAAGTCATCGGCCCCGGCCTCAATGCCGCGCACCCGGTCGTCGCGGTCAGAAAGTCCCGTGATCATCACCACAGGGATAAGCCGGGTGATGGGATCTTCCTTGAGCTCGCGGCAGAGTTCGTAGCCTGATTTGCCAGGCATCACCACATCCAGAAGCACCAGTTCCGGACGCTGCTCATGAACAAGCTTTTTGGCTTCTTCCGCCTCTGTGGCGGTAATGATTTCGTATTTTCTGGTGGAAAGCAGTTCACGCAGCAGAAGCAGGGTTTCCAGTTTATCGTCTACGATAAGGATTTTGGGCGCCCGCTGCTTATGCCGTTCATATTCCTCCTTTGCCCTCTCCGGTATGGATGCCATCGATGGATGAGAAGGCAAAGGCAATTCGAGGGTTGTATCCGTTAACTCATGGACCTTGCGTAAATCGTCTTTGTAGTGCACTGAAGACCCCGGACTGCCTCTCAAGTATCTGCATGATTTGGTAACCGCTATTCTCAATGGGAAGTCTCTTAATGATATGTGGTTTTCAAGCCTATGGAAAGAACTCAATCGGCATTATAATTTTTCATTAAGTTATTAATCCTGATAACTATTACTAGTAAGCCCATAATGGGTATGGCTTTTAATATAACAAAATTAAATCGCCTGTATAAACTTTGCCATGTCACACACTGCATGCGCTTCCCGGACACGCTCTGCGGCGGAAGCCGAGTCATATAATTGCGGTACGCACATGCGGACTGCAATTTTCTGCCTCGGCCTTCTACTCTGCGAGCTCAATGCTTACGCCGCTCCGCGCACACATACCACGGTGCTGGGGCGATGGCATCCGGTAGAAATCCGGACTGAAACCGGCGCCGTGCAGTCCATAAAAATCCGCAGGCTCATCATTGACGGGCATATCCGCGAGTACACCACCGGGCCGGCGCATGAGATCACAGAACGGATGTTTGTTGTCCGGCGCGCTTACCGGATCAATGACGCTTTACCTGGTGAATCAAGAAAGCTTCCTGCCTGGGTCTGGCGGCTGGCTGGCTGGATGAGCGTGGACCGCCAGACCGGACACATCAGCCAGTTGCCCCTGCCTTCCTTTGACGAAGAAGTGTCCGTGGCCAGCTGGTATCGCGACTATGTTGCGTATTGCGGCCTCTCTGACGACGGAACCAAGACCTACATGATGGTTGCTCAATTGGGCAAGCGTAAGGCAATTCTGAAAAAAGAATTTTCCGGCCCTGCCTGCGGCGCGCCCAGGTGGGAGCGCGATCCCATGCGCGTGACCTTTATCAACGGCGTTGAGAAGACCGGCTTCATTGTGCGTGCCCGCGGAGCGGACCTGCAACCGGAAAACACGGAAGAAGAAGGACCGTAACCATGAAGACGCTGGAAGAATATCTTTCCGATGCCGCCGCAGCGCACGGCCATCTCTGCGCCGGCCAGGTGCTGGGCGTCCGTATGGCCATGCTGGGCCTGCATAAGCTGGGCCTGGAAGAGCCCCAGGGAAAAGACCGCAAACGCATTGTGACTTTCGTGGAAATTGATCGCTGTGCCACCGACGCAGTCATGGTGGTCACGGGATGCCGCCTGGGCAAGCGCGCCCTGAAATTTCGCGACTGGGGTAAAGTTGCCGCGACCTTTGTCGATATCGAAACAGGAAAAGCCGTGCGCATCGCGGCAAAAGAATCCTCCAAAGCCGCCGCCAAAAACCTGCACCCGGAGATCACTGACAAAAATCAGCAACAGATGCTGGCCTATCGTGAGATGCCGACGAGCAGTTGTTCCAGTCCCAGTGGGTGCATGTAGAGCTTCCACCGGAAGAATTTCCCGGATACAAAGGCGAACGCATTGTCTGCGCGCATTGTGGTGAAGGCATCAATTTCCGGCGGGAGATAAAAGTCGGGGCCAAGGTCCTGTGCCGGGCCTGTGCGGGCGAGCGCTATTATGAGCCGATCGTCTAAGCCTGCAATCCGCCCTCTGGCTGCGTAAGAAAGCCGGAACTTTTACCCCGGCTCCGGCGTATATAAGCCAGGGGCCAGACTCCGCCCATCAGGAGGATTTCATGCGCCGCGCTTTATTCGCAGCTTTTGCAGCCGTTTTCTGCATTTTCACTCTTGCCGGGTGCTCCATCACCACGCATGACAAGGACAGCGCCGAAAAGCATGACGTGGACATCCGGACGCCTTTCGGCTCGCTCAGCGTGCGGGAGGGCGGTTCCGATGCACGCGAGACCGGATTGGCGCTCTATCCAGGCGCGCGGGCCAAAAATGACGAGGATGACAGGCACCACAACGCCAATGTGAATATCTCCAGTTCGCTCTTTGGATTGAAAGTGGTGGCCGCCAGGTTTCAATCCGATGATTCCTCTGACAAGATTATGTCCTTCTACCGCAAAGAAATGGGCCGGTACGGCAAAGTGGTGGATTGCACGGGTAGTTTTACTATGAGTTTCCGCCATCGCGACAACGACGCTGAAGTCACATGCAACGACCGTAGCACCTCAGATCACGAGTTCAAAGAAGAGCTCAAGGTGGGCACGGAAAACAATCAGCGCATTGTGGCCGTCAAGCCGAACGGCAGCGGATCTGAATTCATCCTGGTGTATGTGCGGGCGTGGGAGCATAAGGACCCAAGCTGATCTGCCAAATCTATATTGAGATGGAAAAATATCAAGGTGGAGACCCCCGCCGGTAGTAGCTCAGTTTCAAACTGAGCAACACCGCCCCGCCCCATCGCAATCATTGTTTCTTAACTTTTTCACAGTCCTTTTCGTCAATCCGCAAAGCATCCAATCGCCGGGAACCAGGCATCTTAGGTCGTGTTACGAGCTGGGCTCTTGCGTCAGCGCGCAACATGTGACACCCCAGCAACGAGTTGATGTGGTCCTGTTTTCGCTCAAAGCGAGTACGTAGTTTGAGACCGCAAAGTGGGGAACGGCTTTCGCCGCCACCCAGCACAAATTTAAATTTTGGAAGCTGACTATATTGCAATGGGATGGACTGTCCTTTGTGTAAGCAAAATCTCATCCGCGCAGGTCACGCGGAAACTGATCCTGGAGCATGCCGGGTATCAGGTCTTGTCCACGGACAACCCCGGAGAGGCTGCACGAATTTTTAGCGGCTCAGTGGTCCACGCAGTGGTATTCGGCGACTCCATTCGCGCTGAAGAGTGCCTTGAGCTGGCGCGGACGCTGAGACGCCTGAATCAGACGGCGCCCATCATCGCCTTGAGCAAAAGCAGCGGAACACAGTTCTCTACCGGGGTTGTGGATGAGCAATTGGAAACATTGGGTGATCCCCAGCTTTTACTGGAGACGCTTCAACGAATGATCCTGGGCTCTGACAAGCAGCGTCCGGCAGAGAGTTCTGATCCTGAAGGCCCCAGGCCTTCATCTTTGTGAGTACATAAGGACAAATATGGCAGCAAGCACTGCAATTAAAAAGAAGAACCTCTTCGCTCCCCGCCCTTCCATGGTGCTGGAAAAAGTGCCGACCGGAATTCGCGGACTGGACCAGGTAACGCACGGCGGTTTTCCCAAAGGCCGGACCGCTCTGGTCTGCGGTGGGCCTGGGACAGGAAAGACCCTGCTCGGGCTGGAATTTCTGGTGCGTGGGGCCACCCTCTATGGCGAGCCCGGAGTCTGCGTGGCCATGGAAGAGACGGTCGACGAACTGGTGACCAATGTGGCCTCGCTTGGCTATGACCTGCCGGCGCTGGTTCGAACCAAGAAACTGGCAATGGACTATGTCCATGTAGAACGCAAGCAGATTGAAGAGACAGGCGAATACGATCTTGAAGGACTCTTCATTCGCCTGCGTGCCGCCATTGAGAAGGTCAAAGCCAAGCGTGTGCTTCTGGATACGATTGAACTCCTCTTTCTGGGGCTGACGAACCATGGCATTGTTCGCGCCGAACTGCGGCGTCTGTTTCACTGGCTCAAAGATGCCGGCGTTACTGCTGTGGTGACCGCGGAAGTGGGAGAGAAAGCCCTTACCCGCTACGGTCTGGAAGAATACGTGGCCGATTGTGTCATTGTTCTCGACCATCGCGTGACGGAGCAGATCTCCACCCGGCGCTTGCGCGTGGTTAAATATCGCGGATCATCGCATGAAACCAATGAGTACCCTTTTCTTCTCGATGATGAGGGGATTTCGGTTGTTCCCATCACATCTGTTGGATTGACGCATAGCGCCCCCACAGAGCGGCTTTCCTCCGGCATACCAAGTCTTGACGTTATGCTGGCAAATCAAGGCTTTTTCCGTGGCGCAAGCATCCTGATCACGGGAACAGCCGGGACCGGGAAATCAAGCTTTGCAGCGGCCTTTGCCGGGGCGGCCTGCACGCGGAAGGAGCGCGCACTTTACTTCGCTTATGAAGAGTCTCCCAGCCAGATCCTGCGCAATATGAAGTCCGTGGGATTGGACCTGGAAAAATGGATGCAGCAGGACTTGCTCCGGATCCATGCCACACGCCCCACCGCGGCTGGACTGGAAGCACACCTGGCGCATCTATATCAGGAAGTGGAGCAGTTCAAGCCCAACGTCGTGGTGGTAGACCCTATTACCAACCTGATCAGCGTGGGCGACCTGCATTCCGTAAAGGCCATGCTGACGCGCCTGATCGATTTTCTGAAAACCCACAACATCACGGCCATGTTCACAAACCTGGTATATGGCAACGAACTGATGGAAGAGACCGCTATCGGCATCTCTTCTCTGATGGATAGCTGGCTGGTGCTGCGCGATGTTCATCACGGAGAAGCGCAACGGGTGCGCACGTTGAACCTATTGAAGTCGCGTGGCATGGCCCACGATACGCGCATGCACTCCTTTACTTTAAGCAACAAAGGAATTGAAATCCATGGCATCTAAACAGAACACATCTCGCGGAAGCGCGCGCAGACGCCCTGCCACGGGCAAGGCGGAAAAGGTCCGTCCCTTTAAGCGCCCCGTGTGGGAGTTGCGGCTCTATGTAGCCGGTATGACGCCGACTTCAATTCGCGCATTTGAGAACCTGAAACAACTCTGTGAAGAGCATATGCACGGCGCTTACAAAATTCAGGTGGTGGATCTTCTGGAGTGGCCAAAACTAGCCACGGGCGACCAGATCATTGCCGTCCCCACCCTGGTACGGCGTCTGCCTACGCCGGTAAAAAAGATCATTGGAGATCTTTCCAACACGGAAAGGGTTCTGGTGGGCCTGGACCTGAGACCAGCCGGAGGCAGGCGCTAAAATCGCTTCCATGAGGCATCCACCTCCCACCATCGTGCTCCTGGTTGACCGCCGTCACAGCCGGACTGCAAAAACCCTGCGCGGATCGGGCTACCGTCTGATGATGACATTTACGCCTGACCATGCCGTGGCCATCTGCGTGAATAACCGCGTCGACGCAGTTATTCTGGACCAGGAGCACTTCATACAGACGGAGGGATGGTCCGTGGCGCAATCGCTCAAGATGATCCGCCGGTCTTTGTGCGTGATCCTGATGGTTCGGGGAAAGTTGATCGACCAAACCCTGCCTGAGGGTGTCGATAAGGTGGTACCGGCGCATGAGGACAGAGAGTTGGTGGAAGCTTTGAAGGAAATTCTGGAAGCCTAGCGCCTGCAGCCGGAAATGAATCTTCAGGGGGCGCCCCCATCCGATATTGGAAGAGCAAGCGGTTGATTACCGTTGACCTGCGTTCTGGAGCATCCACTATTTGCCGCATTGGCGGGTTGCTGTTTTTGATGTGGCTCCTGTAACTTGGTAATGAATGCCACAGAACTGCTATCGGTGCGGACAACCTGTTAGCGAGAGGACCGCTTTTTGTTCATCCTGCAATGCTCCCCAGATCAGAGTGTCTGTGCCGCAACCAGAATTTGCGGGGCAAAGAGACAATGAAGGCTCCGTTCCCAACGATCATCCAGCAGCTTCCCTGGGGCTTTCTGCTGCGGGCCTGCCCACATCCCCAGCGGACCGTCCAGGCGGCATTCAATGGAACCTGTATTTCCGGATTGTGTCGCCGCTTGCGGCATTGGCTGGTTGCTTAAGCCTGATTTTGCTGCCGCTGGGTCTTTTCGTACTTCTGCCTTACGCCATTGTGCGGGCCATCAAGCGATACCGGACGCTCCATCCGGGCCCGCTGCAAGGAAGACACGGCGCGCGGCTTGGGGCTTTTGCCTCCGTACTAAGTTTTTTGTCTTTTCTTCTATTTTTTTTAGCCACCATCTCGCTGAATCGTCCTGAAATCATCAGCAGGTTTCAGGAGATGGCAAAGCAGACCACAGATCCCCAGAACCAGCAGATCATCTATTGGTTTACCACCAATCCAGGCTTCACGGCGTTCATGGGTTTTACGCTGGCCATTTCTCTCGGGATTTTTCTGGTGGTAGGCGTAGTCAGCGGCATTCTGGCTGCCGCTTCAAAGTCCCAGACCCGGTATTAAGTGGATGCACTTGGCGTGTCTCGCCGCCATCGGATATCATTCGGTGACATGAATCCTGCTGCTTCTCGCCTGCCCAACCTGCACGTTAAAGGACGTTTAATGTCCGGCTCAGAAATTGAGCGTACCCTGGTCCGCCTGGCCCACCAGATTGTGGAAAAGAACAATGGCGTGGAGAACCTGGTGCTTGTGGGCATCAAGAGGCGCGGCGTTCCGCTGGCCAACCGCCTGGCCGCGCTCATTGGCCAGATTGAAAAAAAACCGGTGCCGGTGGGTACTCTGGACATCACGCTTTACCGTGACGATCTCTCCACCGTGGGAGCTGCCCCGGTGATAAAAAAAGCTACTCCGCTGGGTACGGACATTGTGGACAAAAACGTCATCCTGCTGGATGACGTCCTCTACACCGGACGCACCGTTCGCGCCGCCATGGACGCACTTTTCGATCATGGGCGTCCGCGCCGGGTGCAGCTCTGCGTGCTGATTGACCGCGGCCATCGCGAGCTGCCGATTGAAGCCGTTTTCATCGGCCGCACGGTACAGACCACCGACCAGGAAATTATTGAAGTGAAGCTTAACGAGATTGACCACGAAGAGCAGGTCCTGCTGGTGGAGCGCACAGATTAGCAATGCCGCGCAAACGCTCGTTACTCGAACTCGAGCACCTTTCCACCGACGAGATTACTTCTTTTCTAAAGCTGGCCCGGCGCATGCAATCCGGCAATCCAAGGCCTTTATTGCGCGGAAAACGCATTGCCCTTCTTTTTTATGAAGCGTCCACGCGCACCCGCGTTTCTTTTGAGTTCGCGGCCAAGCTGCTGGGTACCCACACCTCAATTATTAGCGCCACGGCCTCAAGCATCGCAAAAGGCGAGTCCCTGGTGGATACCGGCAAGACCCTGCAGGCCCTGGGCGCGGACTGCATCGTGGTACGGCATCCCTCTTCCGGCGCGCCCCATGTGCTTGCGCGCACTCTGCAAATTCCCATCATCAATGCCGGTGACGGCATGCATGAACATCCATCGCAGGGATTGCTGGATGCCTATACCATCCTGCGCCATAAAAAATCGCTGCAGGGCCTGCGCATCACCATGGTTGGCGACATCCAGCACAGCCGCGTGGTGCGCTCCAACGTTCATCTGCTTTCAAAATTCGGCGCGCAGATTGTTTTGTGCGGGCCGCCTGAACTGCTGCCCGAATATGCCACCACCCTGGCTCCCGGCGTGAAAGTAACCCGGCACATTGAAGAAGCCACGCGCAAGACTGACGTGGTGATGATGCTGCGCGTCCAGAAAGAGCGCCTGGCCGGCCTTAAGCTGGATGCCGCCAACTACATTGCCCATTATCAACTCACGCCGGAGCGGCTGAAGCTGGCCAAGGGCGATGCCATTGTCATGCATCCCGGGCCGATGGTCCGCGGAATGGAAATCCAGAGCGAGGTCGCCGACGGCCCCCAGTCCGTGGTGGAAGAACAGGTACACAACGGCGTTTATGTGCGCATGGCCATCCTGGCAATCTGTCTGGGGGTGCAATAAGAAATGCCTTCGCCGCAGATAAACGCAGATGAGCGCAGATACAAATATTCAGAACTGACCGAACAGATCATCGGCATTTTTTATGAGGTTTACAACGAACTGGGCTTCGGATTTCTCGAAAAAGTGTATGAAGCTGCAATGGTGGTCATTCTCACAGAGCGTGGAATCCAGTTTCAACAGCAGGTCTCTCTTCCAGTCTGGTTCCACGGGCAAACCATTGGATCGTATGATGCGGATATAGTAGTCAACGGAGTTGTTCTTCT
>DAHUXF010000339.1 GCA_027307295.1 Acidobacteriaceae bacterium | reverse complement strand
AGCAGTATGGAATCCAGGACAGCGCCTTTGAATGCGCCCTTCACGCCCGTGACGGCGTGATGCAGGTGGTGCTGCTGCCTGAAGCCCCTGTCAGGAAAAAGAGGAAGGCTGAAATTACTATTTCTACCGTTCGCTGCGTGGCCCATTGCGCGAACAAGCCAGAATAATTCGGCGTCACTTTTCCCAATTTAGTCTCGCAAAAAACTTTTCCTCGCGTGTAAGGGAAACCGCCCCGACCTGTCGTTTCCTAGCAGGAAGTAAGCAATCTGTTAATTTAGTGCTGGCAGTGAATCGGAGCGTGGTACTCCTTCTGTGCGGCGCTCCCTTTGGCTGACTGCGTCTGTCTCCCATCAATTTAGAAACGGATGAGCTTCCGTGCGCCGTGACACTCCTGCGGCAAGGCGCGCTGGCTCGAATCCGTCCGGCCCTCACGGGTTTACCTTTTTTTGTAACATGGCAAGACCTAAAGCAAAAAAGAAAGGATTCAACATGGCAACTGTAGGATTTCAATCCACCATTAAGCCCTTTTTCACCGCCTGCTATCGCTCACACATGCTTGCGGTCAGCGGCCTGGATCTCTGGGACGCAGGCCAGGTGCAAGGAGATTGGGACGGCATCAACTCAGAAGTCTCGTCCGGCTCCATGCCCAAGCCCGGATGCCCGGAAGGCGTTTGGGACAAAACCACGCGAGCGCTGTTTTTGTCGGATTTTCTCGCCTGGAAAAATGCCGGATACCCTCCATAAACGGAGGGTTTCCGCGTTACGGCCCTTGTTCTCCCCCTCACCGTTCAAGCTAGAGCGTGATTCTAGAGATCACGAGAAAGAGAAAGGAGCCTCATGGTAAAAAATATGACGCTAAGCGGATTATTGCGTTTGCTGGCCGGCATGAGCGCGGCAGTTGTTGTTTTGGCAGTTCTTTCCCAGGCGGCTTGGGGGCAGGCATTCTGTCCACCGCCTCCAGCTTCCCTATCATCACCAACGCTTCCCACAGACGTTACGCTCACCTGCACCAATGCCAACGGAATTACTGACTTTGACGACTTTTCGTGGCGTAGTTTTGTCGCGCTGATCTGGCCTGCCGCGAAAGGGCAGCGCGGAGTGCCGGACACTACGCAAACCAATTTTCCAGTGACCGGCCCGCTGGTCTTTGAAACGTACAAAGCGGACTGGGAAAGTTTTCCGCCGCCTACAGCTCCCAATCCGCCACCGGCCCCTTTGCCATGGGCAAGTTTTGCGGGGACCAACAATCCCTGCGGCTCATCCGTCAACGTGGGATGGGGTGATGTTGTTCTGGCAGCCAACACAAAATTCGGTAACCTGGGGCTGGCGGGGTTTGGAAACTTCTTTGTTGGCCCGGTCATCTCCAGCGGATTTGCCCACAGCGCGGCGCAACAGCATTACCTGCGCTTCCAGGCGTCTTACAACCAGACAGAGTACAACCAGATATTGAACAGCCAGTGGTATCTGCAAGCCAATCTTGGCAACCTGACCTTTTGCAGCAATGGCGCAACCATCAACGGGCAGAAATGTCCGGATGAAGACAGCTTTGACCTGAAGTCTTCCTGGATGGACATGGATGGCGTGCCGGCGAACCTGCAATCCCGCTATTACACCAAAAAGGCCTGGGTGCTCGACGAGGTTACAGGCTCCTGCACGCAGCGGACCATGGGACTATTGGGCCTGCATATTGTGGCGAAAACTCCCAGCCGGCCGCAGTGGATCTGGTCAACCTTTGAGCAGATTGACAATGTGCCTGTAGTGACTGGCGCAACGCCTACCACCAACACGGTCTTCAACCTGAACAATGGGAATGGAACACCTATGCCGTCCCAGGACCCGTATTGTGTTCCAGGGCAACCGGGAAATCAGAATGGATGTCCGGGAACTCCGCCTCCTCCGGCGACGATGCCGGCGGACGCCTCCAAGACAACGCCGTTCAATGTAACCCGGGTAATGCCGATTGGAATCGCTCCCGGCACCACGCCCGCTACCAACGCTAACTATCAGGCATTGCTGGCGAAAGCTGCCCCGAATTCTCCCTGGCAGTACTACCAACTGGTGATGACACAGTGGCCTACTCCCGGGAACTCCCCGCAGAATCCGGGAAGTCCGAAGTTCACCATCCCTGGCTTGAACCCAACCTCAAGTTTCTCCAATGTCACCATGGAGACGTTTGACCAAACAAGCATTTATAGCGGATGCATGAACTGCCACAACTTCACCGCGCACCCCAACGGTGGATCAACTCCTGGGAATGATTTTCTCTGGTCGCTGGCGGTCAATGCCTACGCTCCACCGCCGCCACCGGGCGCCACGCTAACAGCCCGCCGCGCCCGTCTGTCGCCTTCCACGCTTGCCGCTTTCAAGTCACTGGAAGCTTTGCAGAGGACGGCGATCAAGAGCAACAAGGCCTTCCTGAAGGCCCATGCTCCCACCGCCAAACCTAAAGCCAAGGCAGCGCCCAAAGACAAATAGAGGGCTCCGGCCCTTCCGCTCACGCCGGGCCGGACTTGAATCAATATTTGTTCATGCAAAACAAAAGCCGCCGGATGTCCGGCGGCTTTTCTTGTGGAATGTAACTGGTTTAGCTGCTGTAAAGCAGTACGCCGTCGCTCTTTTCCACGCCAGCTTCCACCTGACGATAGAACAACTGGCCGCCTTCCAGGTAGACCTCAATGAACGCAGGACGCGTCGTGATGGTGCCCTGGATCAGTGCCTCAGACAGCGGGTCTTCAATGTACCGCTGCAAGGCCCTGCGCAGAGGACGCGCGCCGTAACTGCGGTCGCCCAATGTCTTGTCCAGGATCCATTTCTTCGCTTCTTCATTGACGGTGATGGTGATGTGGCGCTGCGCCAGGTTTCCGTTGAGCTGCTGCACCAGCAGTTCCAGAATCTGGATCAGGTCGGCATCCACCAGGGCGTTAAAGATGATGACTTCATCCAGACGGTTCAGGAACTCCGGATTGAAGGTCTTCTTTACTTCTTGCTTCACCAGCTCTTCAACTTTCTCCGTGACAGACTCTTCCTTGTCAACCTGGAAGCCGAGGCCTTTGCGCTTCATCAGATGGCGCGCGCCAATGTTTGAGGTCATCACGATGATTACGTTCTTGAAATCAACCGTGTTGCCCAGGCCATCGGTGAGCTGCCCATCTTCCAGCACCTGCAGCAGGATATTGAACACATCCGGGTGCGCTTTCTCAATTTCGTCCAGCAGCACCACGGAATAAGGCGACCGCTTCACTCGCTCAGTCAACTGTCCGCCTTCTTCATATCCCACATAGCCCGGAGGCGAGCCGATCAGCTTGCTGACCGAATGCTTCTCCATGAACTCTGACATATCGAAGCGGATCAGCGACTTCTCGCTGCCAAAGAGGAAATGCGCCAGGGTGCGGGCGACTTCCGTCTTGCCCACGCCGGTCGGCCCCAGGAACAGGAACGAACCAATGGGACGCTGCGGAGATTTAAGACCTGCGCGCGAACGGCGGATGGAGCGGGCCAGGGCGCTGATGGCCTTGTCCTGCGAAATCACGCGCCGGTGCAGCTCTTCTTCCACGCGCAGCAGTTTCTGCGTTTCTTCTTCCTTGATGGAGGTGACGGGCACGCCGGTCCAGCGGCTCACCACTTCGGCGATGTCCTCTTCGTCCACCTCTTCTTTGATCAGGCGTTTGCCGGTCCCGCGGGAGAACTCGGCGGTAGCGCGCTCCAGGTCGCGCTCCAGGGAGGCGAGCTGGCCGTATTTCAGCTCGGCGGCGCGGTTCAGATCGTACTGGCGCTCGGCCTTTTCGATCTCCACCTTGGTCTGCTCCACCTGCTCGCGCAACTGGCGGAGGCGCTGCACGGCGTTCTTTTCGGTCTGCCAGCGGGCGGTGAG
>DAHUXF010000338.1 GCA_027307295.1 Acidobacteriaceae bacterium | reverse complement strand
AGGTATGCCGGGCCCTTTCTGGTGGATGAAGCGGCGCGGTTGTTTCCCACAGTAAATTTCATTCTTGCGCACGGGGCTGTGAGCTTTGTGGAAGAGTGCATCATGCTTTGCCGGTTCAGGCCCAACGTATTTCTTGATATCAGCGGCTTTCAAGCCACGCTCGGCTACGATCCCGCGGCCACCGCCGTGAGGAAAGTGGTTTCCTCCGGCATTAACCACAAGGTGCTGTTCGGTACTGACTTCCCGGTTTTCCGGCTACAGGGCGAGCAGGCCAGCTTTGTAGAGACCCTCACCGCAGAGAACGGCGCTCTGGGAGAGTTAAATGAGCGGGAAAGGTCCCTGGTGCTTCGCGGAAATGTGGAGCGCCTTCTTGAATCATGTGTTACCGCCGCAGTCAGCGCTTAAGCGCTAGGCGTTCATCCAAAACAAATTTTTTGTTGCAGCAGCAGTAAGGCCGGCATTCCAGTGTGCGCCGTTACCACGAGGCAGCCTTCTGGATCGCCACGGCCTTGCCCGTCAATCCGCACCATAACCTCACGCAAGGAGAAAACTGATGATGTTGAGTAAAGACGAGTTCCGGACACAGTTGGAAAAAACTCTGCACAAGAGGCTGACGCTGGACCATCCCGTGCTTCAGGAGATGGCGAAGCCAAAAAAGAACCTCCCTCTGGTCAGCAAAATGTCTCTTCAGGCCTTTCATCTGACCAGAGCGTTCACCGGCTATCTGGGAATGATCTATAGCCATTGCCCGATTCAGAAATCCAGGGTAGCTCTGGCAGTGAACCTTTATGAGGAGGAAACCGGCGCTCTTTCCAAGACCGCGAACCACATGGACCTGATGGAGCGATTCATTCTCGCCCTGGGTTTGACGAAAGAGCAGATCGAAGAAGAAATCCCTCTTCCGACCACACTTGATCTGATCGATTACCGGAAAAAACTCTGCGCTAACCCTGAAACCCTGCACATGGGCGCTGCCGCCGTCATGATCGCATCCGAGGGGCAGAGCCTTGAAACCAAAGCCGGCAAGACCAAGGACCAGTTGATACCGGAGATGTATGGATTAAAGCCGGCTGATCTGGCCTTCTTTGCCGTGCATGCTGTGGAGGATGTTTACCACGTTGCCGACGGATTGGATCTGGTGAGCGAGCTTTGCACCACGGAGAAAATGCAGAATGAGGCCATTGAAGCCATTGAGGGAACGTGCGACCGGTTCTGGCGCTTCTTTGATGGAATTCAGGAGGCTTACCAGGCCCAGGGTTACACGCTCTCTGAACCGGAAACGGTTGGCGCGCCGGCATAAGGAGGCGGAGCTATGAGTATGGCAGCTTGTACTCTTGTTGAGGAACATGACGGGCACGGTGCGCTTTCCATACTGCTGGAAAGAGTGTGCGCAACCTGCAGAGCGGTTCGTGCCGGACAGCTCGATTTTTCTGAGCTGCATGACATCATCATGCAGCTCGAGAAATTTATTCTGTCCGGGGACCAGGATGAGGCAGCAGCAGCGCGCGCTCTGGAAGGCCTTTCACGGGAAGCCGTCGCCAGGCTGAATCATGCATACGCTTTCTGGGAACACCATCTTGAGACTCAACTAGCCAACCGCATGATCCAGGGCGCGGCGGACATTTCCGAATTTCCCTTGTATGAGAGGTTTGCCGCGCTGGTCCGGAGTGAACTGGCCCTGATTTCCAACTCCCGGCCTCGGCGTATTTTGTTTGTAGGGAGCGGCCCTTTGCCGCTCAGCGCTGTCCTGATTCATCGCCTGACAGGTTCCGCTATGGATTGCGTGGGCAGAGACGCTCATAGCGCGGCTGTGTCACGGCAGGTATTGGAGCAATGCGCCATCCATGGCGCTGTGCGCGTATTGTGCGAGATGCAAGCGGGGTATCCTGTTTCCGAGTATGACCTGGTTTTCATTGACCTCCATGCGAAGCCACGGAAAGCCATTTTAAGGACGCTGCGCAAGCGTGGCCGGCCCGGATGCCAGGTCCTTTGCAGAACGGCACATGGAGTGCGGCAGCTTGTCTATGAACCGGCGGCGGACCACGATATGCGCGGTTTTCACCGGAAAGGACAGCACATTGCCCATGGTCCGCAGACCGTTTCCACTTATCTTCTGGAGGCGGCTTCCAGCGCTGCTGAAGATGTCCGGCTGGAATGGTTGCAGAGTATTGATTCACAAACAGCCGCGCAGATCCTGCTTCTGATGAACCGCACTCTGGAAGAAGAAACAACCATCGGCTTTCCGGGGCCATTGGACGAAGAGACAGGGTATGCGCTCCTGCAAAAGCTGAGCGCGGAGGTCGAGTCCGGCCATCGCCATGTTCTTGTGGCGTACAAGGGCAGCGCGATTGTCGGGCAGTTGATCCTCACGCCGAACTCATCTCCCAATCATCGTCACATCGTGGAGCTTACCCGCGGCACCATTGACCGCTCCTTCCGCGGCGGAGGCCTGGCGTTCCGAGCCTTCCATGAAGTAGCCAGAAAATGCGAGACGCTGGGCCGCGAAGTGATATGCCTGGATGTCCGCGCGGGCACGCACGCTGCGATCTGGTGGCAGCACTTTGGTTTCAAACCATATGGACTTCTGGCGGACTACTCGCGCGTGGGAGACAAGCGCTATCAGGGCTTGTATCTCACCCAGACCACAGCTGAACTCAAGCTCCGGCTTACGGAACTTGCCGGCAGCAGCATGACCCGGTCCGAACTTGTGCCTGAGGCCGTTTGAAATCTCCTCTAGCTTCTTCATGCCGCTGAAAGTCTCTTGCTGGACAGGAAAAATATTATGTATAGAACCATCTATCAGAATATCGCTGATTGTATTGGGAATACTCCGGTTCTCGAACTTCATCATAGTCTTGTCCCCGACGGCAAGCGGCTGCTCCTGAAGTTGGAGTACTTCAATCCAAGTTTCAGCATCAAGGACCGTACTGCGTTAGGACTTGTGAAAGCGGCGATGGCTTCGGGCAAGCTGAAAAAAGGCGGCACCCTGATTGAGTCTACCTCAGGCAACCTGGGTAAATCGCTGGCCATGCTGGGCGCCGCTTATGGTTTTCGCGTCATCGTAGTAATTGACGCAAAAACCAGCGCTTCCGTCATACGCTGGTGCCAGACCTATGGCGCACAGATGGAAATGGTCTATGAGACCGATAAGAACGGCGGTTATCAGAAAACTCGTGTGGCCAGGGTGAGGCAACTTCTGGCGCAAAATCCCGGTGCATTCTGGCCGAATCAATATGACAATGACCAGAACCCTGCGTTCCACTATGCCACCACGGGTGAAGAGGTGGCCGCATTGAAAGCGGATGCGGTTTTTGGCAGCGTCAGCACCGGCGGTCATTTGTGCGGCATCAGCCGCAAGGTAAAAGAGAAGCGTCCGCGAACCACGGTCATTGCCTGTGATGTTGAAGGGTCGGCTGTCTTTGGCGGCGTTTTTCATTCTTATCTGGTTAATGGAGCCGGCTTGAGCTGGCGCAGCGGAAACACTGACCTCTTTCTACTGGACAAAATCTGCACATGGTCAGACCAGGAGGCATTTTCCATCTGCCGTCTGCTGGCGCAGGATAACGGCCTGCTTGTCGGCGGCTCCGGAGGCCTGGTGATCTGCGGGGCGCTGGCCTGGTTAAGGCAAAAACGGAGTGCCGCAAAGAGCGTGGTGGCGGTGATACCTGACAGCGGCGTTAATTATCTGGAACAGATCTATAGCGACGAGTGGCTCGCCGGCAAAAACATCAGCCTTCTGGACCAGAGTGAACTGGAAGAACGGCTGGCGGCCAAACCTTTTCTGGATGCTGAAGACCTTCGCGATGAAGAATGTGTCGCGCAGGGTCAGTTGGTGGAACAAGGTTCTTAATGACAACCGTTATGCGTTAATTTC
>DAHUXF010000337.1 GCA_027307295.1 Acidobacteriaceae bacterium | reverse complement strand
CCCGGCGCAGAAATGGCGTTTGCCAGTGGCCATGGAACCTATTGGGGTGCACAATCAATTATACAGGAGGAGGGCTGTGGAAAATTGATAGGAACATAAGGGCGATGTGTTCCGTTCCAATGGCACGTCTCTCCGCTGGCACTCCAGATTTGATCTTGTCCTTTCCTCTGACTGCCCCACCACCCTGATCGGATTGCATGAGCACCATTGCTCTCTTACTCGGGGCACACTTCAACGTTGACTATTAATGACCAACATTTCCACAAATTTGCGCTATCCAGCTCTGCTTTTTAACATGTTATTAACAATTGGACGCGAAGAAGAAGAGTACTAATAAGGTATTCCTCGGAGATGTGGGTTCCCAGGTTAGTCTGCTCAGGAGATCAAAATGCGTATTCTACAACCTCCCTACCAGGTTGAAATCAAGCCGTTAAGTGCTGGAGCACCCAATCTTTGGCGCTGTGTTATTGAGCAGCAAGGCTCAGGAGAAGTTCTTGTTCTCCATGAGACCGCCCGCAAAGAAGATGCTAAGTGTATGGCATTACTGGAGTTAGTAAGGCTCAATCCACCAGGGTTGAAGAACTTTAAACGCGCCAGCGGCGAATAGCAGTCCTTTGCCGCACCCCAATCTAACGGGTCTAATAACGGCGCTTTGTCAGGCCTGATGCTTGGCTATGGCGTACATTAATTTGCCGAAGTGCCTTTGCTTTCAGCCACAAGTCCGCCAGATAAATCAGTGACAGTCTGTTTTGCTGGCGCGTCACCTTTTTTGCCACCCTTGTGACATTGCTTCCATCGCTGCCACGGCCTGCGAACTGGATGGCGCGCCTTCCATGGCTTCGCGGATCAAACGCGCATAGAGCTCAGAGCTGGGACGCGCCTTGCGCGTCTGCGTGGCCGGGTCCAGCTCAAATAATCCGAAACGCAGATGCCAGCCTTCGTTCCATTCAAAATTATCGGTGAGCGTCCAGTGGAAATAGCCGCGCAGATCACAGCCGGTGGCCATGAGGCTGCGCATCTGGTTCAGCGTGGACTCAATCAGCCAGGGCCTGATGCGGTCATCACGGTCAGGGACGCCATTTTCCAAGATATAAATGGGCTTTTTGAGCTGGGCAAAGTGGTCCACGGCCCAGCGCAGCCCTTCTGGATAGGCTTCACCATAAGGCACCTCAACGCCGGAATCGCCTTGCGGTTTGTGCGGTGGAACGGTGATCTTTATGAACAGGGTCTTGGGACTGCGCAGGGTAAAGCCCACGCGCAGCCGGCTGTAATAGTTGATGCCCACGTAGTCGCACGTGCCTTTTACATCGGGCAATGACTGCCCAAATTTATTGAGCGGAAAAGGCGCGCGTCCGCTGTGAATGCCTTCAGCAAAATTGTCATTGAACCGGCGGTGGATAAAGCCGCACAGCCAGCGGTCCAGGGCTGACTCTGGCCGGCGCGGCTTGAAGACTACATAGTGCTGCGCCCATCCAACATTGGCATCGGTCTGCAAAGTATGGATTGTGCGATAAGCCTCAGCGTGCGCCAGGCAAAGATGGCGCATGACGCGCGCGGCCACCAGAAACCGTCCTTTGAAGCCGGGTGGAAATTCGCCCAGAAAATATCCCAAGGAAGTATAGACATTGGGTTCGTTAAAGGTGCACCAGTCCCGGCATAAATCGCCCAGAGCGCCCACCACGCGCTGCGTGAAACGCTGAAATAAGGCCACCGATTCTGGCGCAGCGAACCCGCCTTTAGCTTCAAACCACTGCGGATTGGTAAAGTGATGCAGCGTCACAAAAGGACGCATGCCGCGTTCATGCAGCGCCCGGAGCATCTGGCGATAGCGGCCCAGGGCCGTCTCATCCCAGCAACCTTCCTGCGGCTCAATGCGGCTCCATTCCACAGAGAGCCTGAGCGCATTCAAGCCCAGGGAATGTGCGCGGTCAAAATCGCTTTCAGCATTGCGCCACCAGTCACAGGCCAGACCTACGGAATCTTTGGACCTGATCCGTCCCCGTTGTTCCCAGGCGGCCCACTGGTTATTGCGGTTCCCGCCTTCCACCTGATGCGAAGACGTAGCAACGCCCCAGGCAAAATCCGCTGGGAAGACGGTCTTGTGGTTATGGTGGTTGGGTCCCGTTTCCATTCGGTAGTGGATTCTAGACCTTTTGCCGCCAATATCCGTGGTCGTGGAGGAAATAATTATCGTTCCACGAGTTCAGCATAGTTTTCACGAACATGCCTACGATTTTGAGGTGTCCCATGCTGCGGAAGCGGCGATTGGTGGTGTGAATGCATCCACCGGCGATGGCAAACCTGCGATTCTGCACTTTTTTGCTCAGCAGATAATCCTCTGCATAGAGAGCACCTTCATGGAACCCGCCCAGACGGTCAAAAACCTGCTTGTCAAACAGCATGAACATGCCGGTGCTGAATGGTTTGAACATCAATGAGCCGTATTGCGCCACGTTGTTCAGAAAATAAAGTACCTGGTCGCGAACCGTGCCTTTTACACACCAGATGTTGGTGGTCACGCAATGCATCTTGCGCCGCTCCGCCAGCGTCATGGCGCGGCGCAGCAGTGTGGGGTCTTTTAACTCCATGTCAGCGTCAATAAACAAAACGTAAGGCGTTGTGGCCCGCTGCGCTCCGGCATTGCGTCCTACGGAAGGCAGGCCGCCGGGAATGACTTCAATATCCAGCCGGCCGGCAAAAGAAAGGGCCAGCTCCTGTGTGCCGTCTGTGGAGCCGGCATCAGCTAGCAATACCTTCGTAGACTTCATCAACGGATAATCCTGCCGGCACAGGGACTCCAGCAAAGTCGGCAAAAGCCGGGATTCGTTCTTTGCCGGGATCACGATAGTCAATTTCTTCTGGAATGTATTCATGGATCGCAACTCCTTCCGGGCCGACCGTGATGTAGGTGCAACGCTGGTCAACCCATGCGCCCGAGTTGTAGTATTCAACGCCCTCACGCTCGCGGGACAGCGGGGCGTGCGTATGACCACAGAAAATGCGCTCAGCTTTGCCAGGTTTTGCATAGCTGAGCGCGCCATGCGCTACCTGCTCGGAAAGACGCAACCATCTGGTATTCAGACGGTCCAGGTAACGGGCAAAGCGGTGGGTCTTGGAATCGATTTTCTGCAAATAGAGAAAGATGAACTGGCCCAATTTGCTCAGAAAAGTATTGGCAATGGCAAAACTATCAAACTGGTGGCCATGGATGGCCAAATGGCGCTTGCCGGCGCAATCCCAGGCATATTCCTGATACACGGGGATGCCCACCAGGTGCGACATCACTTCAGTTAATCCGTGATCGTGATTGCCTTCCACCCATACCACTTCAATTTCATGCCGGGGATTGGAAAGCTTGCGGATGTGCCCCAGGAATTTCCAATGCTCTTTGGTCAAGCGGCGGAAATTCAGGTCGGCAAAGATATCGCCCAGCAGGATCAGCCGCTTGAACCGCACGGATTGCAGAAACGCCAGAGCATCGCCTGCACGGCTGACATCCGAGCCCAGGTGCAGATCGGAAATGATGATGGTGTCGAGACAATCTCCCCGCATGCACCATATTTGTAGCAGCGCTTGGTTAAAAGAAAACGACAGGCAAATGAATTTTCAGTGAATAAACCGGGGCGTGCCCAGGTTGTTAATCGTCAATGGTTTGGGCGGTTTGGGGCTAACAATCATTCGCCATCTCGGGCTTTTCAGGACTACTATATGCCATCCATGACTGCCCGCAGAATAGCCGAACATCAAGGGCTGGCCCTGCGTTCTCATCTGGGACGCTCAGCGCTGGCTGACCCGCCGAAACGCAATTTTGATCCAATGCAGGTGCTTCTTCAGGCTTGCCGCCAGCACATAGCCAAACTCTTGCCGGTAAAGTTTGGGCTGATG
>DAHUXF010000336.1 GCA_027307295.1 Acidobacteriaceae bacterium | reverse complement strand
CACCGACAGCCCAGCCTCCCGGGACATCGTATACCATCATCTTGCATAGATCTGATGGGGAGCCACATGGATGTCCACCTGATTGACGGAACGTATGAGCTGTTCCGGCACTTTTTCGCCGTGCCGTCGTCCACGGATGTGAATGGCCAGGAGATAGGCGCGGTGCGCGGCGTGCTGACTTCTGTGCTATCCATGATTGAGAAGGGCGCGACCCATCTTGGCGTTGCAACGGACCACGTGGTGGAGTCCTTCCGCAACGATCTGTATCCCGGCTACAAGACCAGTGAAGGCGTGCAGGAGGAATTGCTCTCGCAGTTTCCCATCCTGGAGGAAGCGCTGGAGGCCATGGGCGTGGTGGTGTGGCCCATGGTTGAGTTTGAGGCCGATGATGCCCTGGCCTCTGCCGCAGCCAACGCAGCAAAAGATGAACGAGTGGGGCAGGTGTTGATCTGTACGCCAGATAAAGACCTCAGCCAGTGTGTGGTAGGCACGCGGGTGGTCCAGATGGACCGCAGACGCGATATCGTGCGCAATGAAGCTGGCGTAGTGGAAAAGTTTGGGATCAAGCCGCAATCGATTCCGGATTATCTGGCGGTGGTGGGCGACAGCGCGGACGGCTTTCCCGGCATAGCGGGTTGGGGACTGAAGGCCGCAGGACTCACTTTGTCACAGTATCCGCACCTTGAAGACATTCCCAAGGACTGGAGAGACTGGCATACGTCCATTAAAAAGGCCCGCGCTCTTTCCGAATCTTTATTCAGCGCATGGGATGATGCGCTGCTGTTCCGCACACTGGCAACGCTGCGGCTGGATGTGCCAGTCTTTGATGCGGTCGAGGACCTTCGCTGGAAAGGCTCTCGTCCTGGCTTTGAAGAAGTATGCCGCCGGATCAAAGCGCCTGATCTGCTGCGTCGCACGATGGCGGCAGCAGCAAAGCACAGTTAGCCGCGAATCAACTTCTCTGCCGCAGATTTCCTCAGATCAAGGAGAAGATAGTAGCTGCCATTTACGCGCAAAGAGAATCTATAAACTCCCAAGCCGGGACCTTAAAAGCATGTTTTCTCCGTGCCTCCGCGGCGGAAGTTTTCTGTTAGCGCTTCTCTGGGTTCAGCGGGGAGCCAAAAGGTTATAGCAGCTCTGGAACCGCTATAAAACGCCCGAGTTCTGCGTTTATCTGTGCAGATCAGCGCCGCAAGAATTTTGCTTTCGGTCGAAATGATTTTGCTTTTCGCGTATTCGCGGCTAGTCTGAATTATGGGCGAGCGGCCTTTGGTGTAACGGACGAAGGAAGGTTCTGCGCTGCTTCAAGCACCTGGGCCATAAAGTCCACCAGTTGCCATTGCTGTTGCCACGTTACTTTGTCGCCCATGTTTACGTGTATCAGCGCTGGGCTGACCAGGGCCATTTTCAACTCCGTTGGGGACACGTCTTTGGCCAGCCAGAGCGTTTCTGATGAAGGAATAATGCTGTCACCCGCGCCGTGCAGCAGAAAAACCGCAGTGTGCAGCTGCGTCAGGTGTCCGTGTGGTGAAACGGCTTCCATTTCATCTTTATGGAGCGTGATCTCCCTGAACAGCGCATCGCGGAGCTGCTCCCGGTGATGCAGAAGCAGGTCAAGCTCCGTCTTTCCCGCGGGACTCAGGGCTGCGGCAGCTTTCATGGCATTGGGCTGCTCCCATAACCATTGCCGCAGAGCTTCGCGCGCCACTGGCACATCCTGCTGCGTGAAAAAATCTTCCAGGTGCGCATAAGCCAGCACCAGCGCGCCATACTCATGGGCCTGAAATGGAGCTTCAGTCCCGTCGGGCTGGGTAATGACATTTGCGGCAAAAAAACGCGCCACTCGACTCATGTCATCGTGCGCTCCAATGGCCACCACAAAGCCGATATGGTTGCTGAACTCACTGCGGCTGGCCGCCAGCAGAGAAAGGCCTCCGGCAAAGCTGAGTCCCAGCACGCCGACTTTGCGTTGCATGCGCGTGCTCAGCACCACGGCAGAATCGCCAATCACATCAATGGTCCGCGCAGTCACGCGATAGTCGGCCAGGTCCTGCAACTCTGGCGTCATCACTACCACGCCCGCGCCGGCCAGCGCACGGGCCAGGTTCCACATGCGCGGATCTTCAATGCCCAGGCGGTGACATGCCATGCAGCAGCACCACGCCGCCTGCGTTTTTGGCATCTAGCGGAACATACATGCGGTAGCGCAACGGCCCATGCGGCGTCAGCGCAGAGCCATCTTCTTCTTTAAATGGATGGTCCGCAAAGCGGGTCGCTACGCCCTGCGCCTGCGGGTTGGAGAAGCGCAGCAACAAAGCCATGGCGCGCAGGTGCGGGCCAACGGGATGAAGCAGGACGGCCCCAATGAAGACAACCGAAGCAAACACGACAAACAGAAAAATAAATATCTTTTGTCTGCGTGTGAACTTTGCCACTAAATCTCCAGGATCACCGGCATGATCAGCGGTCGCCGTGAAGTAGTCTTTACGATAAACCGCTTCAGGTCAGCGCGAATTTTTTCTTTAATAACGCCGTAGTCGGCCTTTTCTTCCGGCGTGGAACTATCAAGAGTGGCGGAGACAATACGCCGGGCTTCGCGGACAAAGCCTTCTTCTGAACCTGCGGCAAACCCGCGCATCACGATCTCCGGAATTGATTCCACCGTGCCTTTGAGCTTATTGATGGCGATGATGGGCAGCACAAAGCCGTCTTCGCTCAGGTGGCGGCGGTCTTTAATGACCAGGTCTTCCACCACGTCAGTGCGCGAACCGGAATCAATGCAGATGCGTCCCACCGTCACCTTGTCGATCTTGCGCGCGCCCAGTTCATCAAACTCCAGCACGTCGCCGCTTTCCAGCATCAGCACCTGGCCCACGGACCCATGCATGGACCGCGCCATATCGGCGTGAATCCTCATCTGCCGGTACTCGCCGTGAATGGGGATGAAATATTTCGGCTTCACCAGGTTCATGATGAGCTTTTGCTCTTCCTGGCTGGCGTGGCCGCTCACGTGTACCGGAGGATTACTGCCGTCATCGTAGATCACGTCCGCTTCGCGCCGGAACAGATGGTCAATCATCCGGTAGATGCCTTTTTCATTGCCGGGAATAATGCGCGAAGAAAGTACCACGGTATCGCCGCGCTCAATGCGCGCATGCTTATGGCTGTCCACGGCGGCGCGCGAAAGCGCGGACATGGGTTCGCCCTGCGTGCCGCTGATCATCACGCATACCTGCTGTGGCGCAAAGTCTTTGATCTGTCCCGGATGAATCAGAAGCCCCTCGGGAACGTCCAGGTAGCCGAGATCAAGAGCAATCTCAGTTGCTTCCGTCATGGAACGCCCCACCAGCGCCACTTTGCGCTTGTATTCGCGCGCCATCTCCATGGCCAGCTTAATGCGGTGAATGGACGACGAGAAACACGAGATGAATAGCCGCCGCTCGGCGCGGGCAAAAATCTCATCAAACTTGCCGCGCACCGCCCGTTCGCTGGGCGTATAGCCCCGCCGCTCGGCATTGGTGGAATCCTGCAACAGCGCCAGCACGTTGCCCTCTTTGCCGTATTCGGCAAAGGTGTGCAGGTCAAAGAGCCGGTTATCTGTGGGCGTGGGATCAACTTTGAAATCGCCCGTATGGATGACCACCCCCAGAGGCGTGTGGATGGCCAGGGCCACGCAATCCACCAGGCTGTGCGTGACCTGAATCGGATGCACCGTGAACGGCCCGATCTTGAAGCGCTCGCCCGGACGAATCTCGCGCAGATCGGCGTCGTCGAGGAGTTGGTGTTCGTCGAGTTTGTCCTCGACGTAAGCCAGCGTGAACTCCGTGCCCCAGACCGGCACGTTCAGCTCGCTGAGAATCCAGGGCAGCGCGCCGATGTGGTCCTCGTG
>DAHUXF010000335.1 GCA_027307295.1 Acidobacteriaceae bacterium | reverse complement strand
CGGTTTGCTTGGCCTGCAACAACTGGACATCCGCTTCGGCCTTCTTGACCCGGTTCTGGGCAGCTTCCAGCTCCGCCGGGGACGCAGCTCCGTTCTGCTGCAACCGCTGGATGGCCTGCAGATTACGCTGGGCGTCATCGCGTTCTGCCTGCGCTTTGATCAGGTCAGAACGCGTGGTCAACACCTCTTCCTGCGTGCCGCCGGATTTGATCGCCTGCAATGAGGCTTCCGCAGAGCGCAACTGGGCCACCGCTCGCGCTGCCTGCGCCCGGGCATCGGCATCGTCAAGCTGAAGCAAAGGCTGGCCCGCTTTAACGTGGTCGCCTTCTGTCACCAGGATTTTTTGCACGATGGCAGGGGCGGGAGCGTGGGCTTCAAAGCTGTCTACCGGCTCAATTTTTCCGTTGGTGGAGATCACGCTGGCAATCTCCTGGCGCGCCACTTTTTCCGTGCGCACCGGAACGGGCGCATGCCGGCGGTTGATCCCGGTGAAAAGCAACACTGCTGCCAGGACCAGCACCACAATGATAATCAGCCGGTTGCGGCTGGCCCCGTTATTTTTGTTTGCTCTCGCCATGCCCAAACCATTAAGTATAACGAACAAGGTTGCGCGCAACGCAGAAATCCGCTTTCAGCTTCCGCTTGGAATCAAAATAACAACTCGGAATTTACTGATTGGCTGCTAATTTGGATGAACGCCGCGCTCTTCCGGTTACTGACAAAAGTGAGTGATTGTTACAATAATATGGATGTCAAAGCGCACAGGCTATACAGAAGACCATGCCAAAGCCGGTCTGGACCATCGTTTCCCTGAAATCGACACCTGGCCTAATCAGTTTCCTGCTTATGAAATCGTCATCGACGTGCCGGAGTTTACTTCCGTGTGCCCGAAAACCAGCTTGCCCGATTTTGGGGTCCTGGAAGTCCGTTACATGCCGGCAAAACTGTGCCTGGAGTTGAAATCGTTCAAGGAGTATCTGCTGCATTACCGGAACCTGGGTATTTTCCAGGAAAATATTGTGAACCAGGTTCTGGAAGACGTGGTCCGCTCCGCCCGGCCCAGATGGGCTGAAGTGCGGGGCGTGTTTCGTCCCCGCGGCGGGATTGGGACCACCGTGGAAGCGCGCTGGCCACGGCCAAAAAAGTAGAAGCTCAACCTTGGGTTGCCGCAAAAGAGTTTTTGCCAGATTAGTGGGACCAGTTGCTGCTGATGGCGCCATTCGCTATCCGGCGGATGCCGCCGCCGCAGCCGGTGGTGCAGGAGCCTGAGACGGAACTGGCTTGGATGAAGATGAAGAAATTGCGATTCCGCCTTCTTTGCCGCTTTGCCAGAGATTCCACAAATCCTGTACGTATTCATCTTCGTAAAGACGGTCCATGGTCGCTGCCATGAGCACCTTATCCACATTTAGCTTGACTGCCAGGGCATCGGCAACGCTGTTGCTCCCTGTGGCTTTGGGCGAAGCAGAGGCGAACTCAATCGCACTGATCGCTGTGGCTTGCTCCGTCAGAATCTTCGTCTGTCCGCTGGTCAGGCGAATCAACAAAAGGGCCTGGTCAATCCAGTCAATCAATGTACGAAAGTTGTAGTGCGTTCTGACCGTCAATTCCGTTACATCGGCAGTGGCCAGGTTCTGCACATTTTCGATTCCCTCTTCCTCCAGCCGGTATTCTTTCCAGATATTGATGCCTTTGATCATCTGCAACGGAAGGTCCTCACTTTTGGGTTGGCCCACGTTCAGAAGTTTAAGGGCATTGTCCAGCACCCATTCCAGGAAGGTGTTGGCCAGAAAACCAATAGAGAGAAAGACGCTGCTTTCAGAGTTCGACAATGGCAAACTGCTCTTAAGGACCACCAGCGCCAGTCCCATGGAGAGCCACAGCCGGTTGATTGCGCCCCAGAAAACTTGTTCGTTCAGGTCGGCAAGATAAAGGCGGCGCACGATAGTGCCCAGATTAAACAGATAGACGCCCAGGAATGCATAGAGGATGGGCCGGGTGGCCTCGATGAATTTTGCAGAAAAGAACCTGGGCTGGCCGGAGTTGTAATGCATGTTGAGGTAGGCATCGCATAGCCCAAATCCGGCACAGTAAAACAGCGTCAGCAAAAGCGCTGGCAAGGAAACTGTAAGTGTGCCAAAGAGTTCTTTGGCCAGCGCATTAATTTTCTCTTCTGACGCTATCTTGCCGCTGGGTGCCTGTTGAAGGGTATCCAGTGGCCCCGGGGTTAGTGTTAATGTTTTCAGGTCCTGCTTGACTGCCACCAGCTTTCTGGGCAGGGTGAAAACCAGGAAAAATGCCGCCATCAGTAAGGGCAAGCAGGCAAGAACAAACGTAATGGTCCAGATTATGCTCATTTGCATTTGCCACTCTCCTGGGACAAGACTGTATCCACACCTATTGGCGCAGAACCCATGGGCCTGCGAAATTGGGGAACACGGCGCGCACCATATCCTTATGCGCTGTCTTTCCAAACGAAAAATGCAGGACAATGCCTTTTGATTTTTACAAAAAAATTAAAGACAGGTGTGACTGCATTCGGCAATGTTTTAGTGAAGCTGAAAGGTATGGAGCTCTAAGGTAATATGCGTTGCTTCCCCATGGACGCGCCGCAGGCTATGCAGCATGAGAGCGGTATAATCCCTTCATCCATGCCGCCAAGACTCTATCCCCGCCTTTTGCTGGCGGTGCTGACCGGGCTGAACATCCTCAACTATATTGACCGCAACGTGCTCTTTGCGGTGCAGTCCGACATAAAAAAAGAATTCCTGGTGAGTGACACAAAAATTGGCCTGCTGACCAGCGCCTTCTTTTTCACATACATGTTTGCCGCGCCATTGATCGGCTGGATGGGGGACCGTTATCCGCGCAAGAACATCGTGGTTTTTGGCATTGTCATCTGGAGCGGCTTTACTTTCCTGACATGGTTCGTGCGTGACTACAATCAATTGCTCCTGCGCCATGCCATTGTGGGCATTGGCGAAGCCAGCTATGCGACGATTGCTCCCACCCTGATCGCCGACTCATTTCCTCCGCTGCGGCGCGGGCGCATGCTTTCTATTTTTTTTCTGGGACTGCCTGTAGGCAGCGCTGCGGGTTTTTTTGTCGGCGGCTATGTAGCTCATTATTTTGGAAGCTGGCGCGCGCCCTTTATGGCCGCCGGCATCCCCGGTTTTGTTCTGGCTTTGTTGCTCTGGGCGCTTCCTGAACCACCTCGCGGCCAGCATGAAGCAGGCATTGCTTCTGCCGGCAGCGCGGGCGGATTGTGGAGGCGTGCCATGGCAATCCTGGGTGATCTCACGCATAACCGGGCTTTTCTGTGCGCCACTTTTGGCATGGCCATGTACACCTTTGCCGTAGGCGGCATGCAGGTCTGGATACCCACATTCCTGCAGCGCCTGCGCGGTATGGACCTGAAATCAGCGAACATAGACTTTGCTTACGTCACCATCGTCAACGGAATTTTGGCAACGCTTCTCGGCGGATGGATTGGCGACCGCCTTCTGAAGCGCTATGCCGGCGCGTACTACACCTTTTCCGGGATTGCCATGCTGATTGCCGTGCCCTTCATGGTGGCAGCGATTTACACGGTGGGGCCGCTCATGTTTCCGGCCATCTTTGCCGCCGTATTTTTTATTCTGGTGGGCACCGGGCCCAGCAACGCTGCCCTGGTGAACTCGGTTGGCCCGCAGATACGCTCCACGGCGCTGGCCGTTAACGTCTTCATCATTCACCTGCTTGGCGATGCGTTCTCCCCCACATTGATTGGCCGCATCTCTGATAAAACTTCATTGCCTGCGGCCTTTGGCACGGCCTTTATTGCTGCCGCCGTTTCCGGCATTATTTTTTTGTATGGCGCGCGTTTTGCTGCGCGCACCAAGGCCACAACTGCATGATGGTGTTTTTCTGG